>SMXV01000083.1 GCA_004356175.1 Acidobacteriota bacterium | reverse complement strand
TGGGCCTCGGCGGAGAGTGGAAGGTGGACAGCCATCTGGTCACCGTCAAAGTCAGCGTTGAATGCCTCACACACAAGTGGATGCAGCTGGATTGCCTTGCCCTCGATGAGGACCGGTTCGAACGCCTGGATACCAAGTCGATGCAGAGTTGGGGCACGGTTCAGAAGCACAGGGTGCTCCTCAATTACATCGCCAAGGACATCCCATACCTGAGCACGGCGGCGCTCAACCATTCTCTTTGCCGCCTTGATGTTCTGCGCAATATCGAGATCGACAAGACGCTTCATGACGAACGGCTTGAAGAGCTCCAGCGCCATGATCTTTGGAAGGCCACACTCGTGCAATCTGAGCGACGGACCAACAATGATGACCGAACGGCCGGAGTAGTCGACACGCTTTCCAAGCAGGTTCTGACGGAACCGACCCTGTTTCCCCTTGAGCATGTCAGACAGCGACTTGAGAGGTCGGTTGCCCGGTCCTGTGACGGCACGTCCACGACGACCGTTGTCGAAGAGCGCGTCAACTGCCTCCTGCAGCATTCGCTTCTCGTTGTTGACAATGATCTCAGGCGCACCAAGATCAATCAGTCGCTTGAGACGGTTGTTGCGGTTGATGACTCTGCGATACAAATCATTCATGTCGGATGTTGCAAAACGGCCACCGTCCAGCTGAACCATTGGCCGAAGATCTGGCGGAATCACCGGCACAGCCTCGAGAATCATTCCTGTTGGATCGTTCTTCCCGTCAGCAAATGGCTGCACAACTTTGAGCCGCTTCTGTGCCCGCTGCCTGCGCTGTTGACTACGAGGGTCGACGAGATCCTCACGGAGCTTCTCGACTTCGGCTTGGAGGTCCATGCGGCTGATGAGATCCTTGACGAACTCGGCACCCATGCCACCTGTGTAGTACTCGCCATACCTGTCAACAATCTCTCGCCACAGCTGTTCTGACTCGACCAGGTCGCGTGGTTTCATCGACTTGAAAGTGTCGAAGGCTTCATCGAGCAGGTCGATCTCCACCTGCGCGCGGTCTTCACGATCCTTTATTTCACGCTCGATCTCTTTCTTGCGGGCAGTGATTTCAACCGTCTTCGCGCCACCGTCCTCCATCTGGGCAAGCTCGGCTTCGAGACGTTCCAGCCGTCCTTCCCGCCACTCCTCAAGCTCCTCAGAGATGAGAATTCTCTCGTGGCGGGCAGCCTCTTCCAGATCTGGAAGGTCTTTTGTTCGCTTGTCGTCGTCAACATCAGTGACGAGGTACGCAGCGAAGTAGATGACCTTTTCAAGCTCCTTCGGAGACATGTCAAGCAGGTATCCGAGACGGCTCGGCACACCCTTGAAGAACCAAATATGGGTCACAGGCGCAGCGAGCTCTATATGGCCCATGCGCTCGCGACGGACCTTTGCTCGTGTTACCTCAACGCCACACCGCTCGCATACAACTCCCTTGAAGCGTACGCGTTTGTACTTTCCGCAGTAACACTCCCAGTCCCTCGTGGGACCAAAGATTCTCTCATCGAAGAGGCCGTCCTTCTCAGGCTTGAGCGTCCTGTAGTTGATTGTTTCAGGCTTTTTCACCTCACCGTACGACCAGGACCTAACCTGCTCGGACGACGCAAGACTGATCTTCAATTCGTCAAAAAGATGTGCCACTACTTGCTCCCGCTCTCAAACTTCTCGGTGGAATTGCTCAAATGATTACATCCATATCGGGGCGCTCGGGTCGAGAGATATCGATTCCGAGACTTGCCGCAGTACGGAACACGTCTTCCTCAAGATCTTTGAGTTCGACTTCCTCACCGGCAGACAACATTTCGACATTCAGACCTAGGGACTGCATTTCTTTGATGAGCACCTTGAAGGATTCCGGGATGCCCGGCTCCGGAATGTTCTCACCCTTGACTATTGCCTCATACACCTTCACTCTGCCTCGGACATCGTCCGACTTGATGGTGAGCAACTCCTGGAGTGCATATGCCGCCCCGTACGCTTCAAGAGCCCACACTTCCATCTCACCGAATCGCTGTCCGCCGAACTGCGCCTTACCACCGAGCGGCTGCTGGGTGATCATGGAGTACGGCCCCGTTGAACGTGCGTGGATCTTGTGGTCGACGAGGTGCACCAGTTTGAGGATGTACATGTAACCAACTGTCACGAGTGAATCGAATGGCTCGCCCGTAAGACCGTCGAACAGTTGCGTCTTGCCCTCTTCGTTGATCATCTGGACACCATCGCGGTTTGGCTTCGACTTCGAAAGCAGCTTGAGAACTTCGTCCTCCCTTGCGCCATCAAACACAGGAGTTGCAACCTTTGTCCATGGCTCTGCACCACCAGACGCAGGACTCTCCAAGTCGTCAAATGGGTCCCAGCCAGTAGCTGCTGCCCAGCCGAGGTGTGTTTCAAGCACCTGCCCCAGGTTCATGCGTGAAGGCACTCCGAGCGGCGATAGGACAATGTCGACCGGAGTTCCATCCGCGAGATATGGCATGTCCTCCTCAGGGAGGATTTTCGCGATGACACCCTTGTTCCCATGACGGCCTGCAAGTTTGTCACCCGCCGAGATCTTGCGCTGCTTGGCAACGTAGACCCTCACGAGCTCGTTCATGCCGGGAGGGAGGTCGTATCCATCGTCGCGGCTGAACTCCTTGACTGAGATTGCCTTGCCAGACTCACCGTGTGGAACTTTGAGAGACACGTCTCGCACTTCGCGAGCCTTCTCTCCAAAAATGGCCCGAAGGAGTCGTTCTTCAGGTGTCAGTTCCGTCTCGCCCTTTGGCGTAACCATTCCAACGAGATAGTCGCCCGGACCAACCTCTGCACCGATGCGAATGATGCCACTCTCGTCAAGGTCCATAAGAACCTCCTCGGCAACGTTCGGAATGTCACGAGTGATCTCCTCGGCACCAAGCTTGGTGTCGCGTGCTTCGATCTCATGCTCTTCAATGTGGATCGAAGACAGAATATCCTCTTTGACCAGTCTCTCCGAGATGACGATTGCATCCTCAAAGTTGTGACCGTGCCACGTCATGAACGCAACCATCAGGTTTCGCCCAAGGGCAAGTTCACCACCGTCGGTCGACGCACCGTCAGCAAGTGGATCGCCAGCTTTGACCTTGTCACCCTCGACAACAATTGGCTTGTGATTGATGCAAGTGCCCTGGTTTGACCGCTGGAACTTGTCGAGCTGGTATGTGGTCTTCTTGTTGGAACCCGTCTCCTTGACAACGATCTCGGTACCGGTCACGTCGACAACAACGCCGTCGCCTGTGCAGATGACGACGTCGCCTGAGTCCATTGCGGCACGTTCCTCCATGCCGGTTCCGACGAGCGGAGCATCAGACGTGATCAGCGGCACCGCTTGGCGCTGCATGTTCGAACCCATGAGTGCACGGTTCGCATCATCATGCTCAAGGAATGGGATGAGCGACGTTGCAACCGAGACGACCTGCTTAGGAGATACATCCATGTAGTCGACCTGCTCTGAGGGAACAGTGCCAACGTCACCACCCGTCTTACGCACCAGCACGCGTTCGTTCTGGAATCGGCCATCGGTTTCGAGCGGCGCATTTGCCTGCGCAATGACGTGACCCTCTTCTTCAGAAGCGGTCAGGTAGTCGATCTTCTTGGAGACCTTGCCCTTTGTAACCCTGCGGTACGGAGTCTCGATGAACCCGAACTTGTTGACGCGTGCGTACGAGGCAAGAGAACCGATAAGCCCAATGTTCGGTCCCTCCGGTGTCTCAATTGGGCACATACGTCCGTAGTGGGACGGGTGCACATCTCGTACCTCAAATCCTGCGCGCTCACGTGACAGACCACCAGGTCCAAGTGCCGAGAGCCGGCGCCTGTGCGTGATGGAAGCGAGCGGGTTCGGCTGATCCATGAACTGGCTGAGCTGGGACGTTCCGAAGAACTCCTTGATCGAGGCCACAACTGGACGGATGTTGATCAGCGTCTGAGGAGTAATCGCCTCAGGGTCCTGAGTCGTCATGCGCTCTCGCACAACACGCTCAAGACGGGTAAGACCAACACGAATCTGATTCTGAATCAGCTCGCCGACCGTACGGATACGGCGGTTCTGAAAGTTGTCGATGTCGTCGACTCTGTATCCCTCTGTCCCCTCTTTGAGGTGCATCAGGTACTGAATCGTCGCAATCATGTCCTCATCAGTAATCAAGCCGTGCTCGGCAGCATTGAAGTTGTCGAGAATATCTGTTGAAGAGTCTCCGCCAAGCTTCTGGTTCACCTTGTACCTGCCAACACGTGTCAGGTCGTAGCGCTTTGGTGTGCGGAACAACGTCTTGATAAGACTTCTTGCTGACTCGACCGTGGTGAGCTCACCCGGGCGCAGCTTGCGGTACAGGTCGAGAAGTGCCTCGTCCTTTGTTGACGTCGGATCCTTCTCAAGCGTGTTGCGGACAAGCTGAGAATCGCCGAGAATCGCAATGATCTCCTCATCGGTCTCGGCAATACCGAGTGCACGCAGGAACGTCGACACGAACTGACGACGCTTGCGGTCGACACGAACTCCGATCGTGTCCTTCTTGTCGATGTCGAATTCGAGCCATGCTCCACGGCCAGGGATCACCTTTGACGAGAAGACGGGTCGACCTGATGTCTTGTCGATCGACCTGTCGAAATATACACCAGGGCTCCGGACGAGCTGGCTCACGACCACACGCTCTGTTCCGTTGATGATGAATGTCCCGTTGGGGGTCATCATGGGGAAATCCCCGAGGAACACCTGTTGCTCCTTGATCTCGCCCGTGTCCTTGTTCAGGAAACGGGCTGTCACGAAGAGTGGGCGCGCGTAGTTCGCGTCGCGATCCTTTGCCTCCTCAATTGTGAGGGGTGGTTCTTCGAAACGATGGTTGGTCAGTTCGAGGGCAAGATTGCCGGTGAAGTCCTCGATCGGACTGACTTCGTCGAACATCCGCTTGAGACCGGAATCGAGAAAGGCGGCGAATGATTCCCTCTGAATGTCAAGAAGTCCGGGTAGTTCTAGTACTTCAGGAATCTTTGCGAAAGAAAGCCTTTTGGAACGCGCACGAGCCAACGCGGGTCCTCCTCTTATAGACGATGCAACAGCACAGGGCTAGAAGCAGTGAAACGGGTGAACTCGTGAGCATAGCAGACATATTTGGCTAGCTCACCACAACAAACCCCTACCGGGTAGCGGCCGCGATTTTTTAATCGACTATGGAGGACAGACTACACGGAAGTGAGGAACATTTCAAGCAATATGGTGGCGGCGGAGCCAGCAGCGGCTCTGCCACCACCGTTGGAGTGGGTAGTGCGACTCGGTGTGCTTCGCCAGCCATTGAGCTGAGAAGTATGTAGGACAATGCATGGGGAAGGATTGGAAGACGAGAAGACAGAGTTGGGGAAACGCTAGCGGCTCCCCAACTCGTTGATCGTCACAGGTACTTCGTACTACCTACTCCAGCGAAGCAAAGCTTCGCCAGCTACTTCAGTTCGACTGTTGCTCCAGCGGCCTCAAGGGATTCCTTCGCCTTTTCGGCTGCATCTTTGCCAACAGCCTCAAGGATGGCTGAAGGTGCTTCGTCAACAAGCGCCTTTGCTTCCTTGAGTCCAAGGCTCGTGAGAGAACGAACCTCTTTGATCACCTGGATCTTCTTGTCACCAACAGCGGTGAGCACTACGTCAAACTCATCCTGCTCCTCGACTGTAGTTTCGTCTTCGTCACCAGCAGGTGCCGCAGCAGCTGCGACAGGTGCCGCAGCAGTGACGTCGAACTTCTCCTCGAACGCCTTGAGGAACTCCGACAGTTCGAGAACTGACATCTCCTCAAAAGTTTCAAGCAACTTCTTTGTTGTTGTGTTGGCCATTGTTACTCCTCGTCGTCTGCACCAGCAGACGATCCATCTTTGTCGTCAGCCCCCGCGTCGGCGGAGTCATTGTCGGATCCGTCACCGGCATCGTCTGATGCAGCGGTCTCCTCGGTCTTCGTGTTCTCTTGCGCACCGTCGTCAGATGTGGCAGCGTCAGCCTCCACATCAGCGTCCTGCGCGGTCTCATCAGAAACCTCTGGGACGTCACCGTGCTCAGAACCACTCTCGTCGGCTGCCTCTGTCACCTCGGATGACGGTGCATCTTTGGTGGCAGGCTCCGGCTCAGCAGACTCTTTCCTCTCAAGCAGTTGCTGGAGAACAGAGGCGGTGTTGCGCGGAAGTGCAGCAAGCAGGCCTGCAAGATTCGCCATTGGTGCTTGCATCACACCAGCGAGCTTGGCGAGGATGACCTCACGTGGCTCAAGGTCGGCGAGTTCTGCGATCTTTTCAGGAGGGAGAAACTCAAGTCCGAGGAGACCACCCTTGACCACGAATGCTTCGTGAGTCTTGGCGAAATCTCTCAGAACCTTTGCAGCCCCTGCAGGGTCACCGTCGGCATATGCAATACCCGTTGGTCCGAGCAGCAGCTCATCGAGAGTGGTGATATCGAGTTCGGCAGCGGCAAGGCGAGCCATGCTCATCTTGACGACTTTGAACTCCGCACCGTTCTCGCGGAGGCTGCGCCGCAATTCCTGTTGATCCTTGACCGAAAGACCAGCGTATTCAGCAAGGAACACAGCCTGTGCTCCCTCAATACGCTCTTTGATATCGGCAACAGCCTGGACCTTTTCTGGTCGTGGCATATGCGTCTCCTCAAATCGGACTTTCCTTTACCAACCCAATTCGAGCTTGAAATTGATCGAAGCCCCCGACATGAGACATCAGGGGCTTCCATTCGGATTGGCCTGCGCTGGCGTCTCACGACTTATGCCTGGTGGCACCAACGGTCTCGGGTCGGTATGAGGTTGTGCCTTGAGTGTACGGTTCTGGGCTCTATATGTCTCAATGATCAGCCATGGGGGTGTTACCTCGGTATGACACATGGAAAAGTCCCCATCGGCCGTGTGCGTTTGAAAGATGCAGGAAATCGATCCAGCGTGTCGAATAGACCCTGACGGTGGCGAC
>SMXV01000082.1 GCA_004356175.1 Acidobacteriota bacterium | reverse complement strand
GTTGTCCCTGCAACCATTGAGCTCGCGGGAGCGGAGATCGAGCTTGTGTCGATGTTCTCGCGTGAGATGCGACTCAAACAGGCACTCGAGAAGATAGCAGATGATTACGACTTCGTCCTGATTGACTGCCCGCCCTCCCTTGGGCTGCTCACGATCAACGGGCTCGCGGCTGCTGACGAAGTTCTCATCCCGATTCAGTGCGAGTACTACGCGCTCGAAGGAGTAACCCAACTCACGCACAACATCGATCGCATCACTTCGAACCTTAACCCTCAACTGAAGATCGAGGGTGTGTTGCTTACGATGTTCGACGGACGGACGACCCTGGCTGCCGATGTGGTCGAGCAGGTACGCAAGCACTTCAAAGAAACGACATACAAGACTGTGATTCCGAGGACGGTTCGTCTCTCGGAAGCACCTTCGTACGGAGAACCGATCGAAGCCTACGACAGAATGTCCAGAGGTGCGATCGCATACAGGGAGTTAGCCAAGGAATTCAGGAGGCGTCATGGCCGCACGTAAGAGTGGATTAGGAAGGGGGCTCGACGCTCTGCTGCCCCAGGATAGTCCGAAATCGGGTTTCGCTGAGATCCCCGTTGATGCTGTTGCTGCGAATCCGCAGCAACCGCGCGCCGATTTCGACCAGGAGGGGATCGATTCGTTGGCTGCATCGATTGACGCAGTTGGGTTGCTCCAGCCGATTGTGGTGAGAGCAGACGGAGAATCGTATGTTCTTGTGGCCGGAGAGCGGCGTCTGCGCGCGATCAAACAGCTCGGTGGAACAACGATTGCGGCGGCAATTCGGGAGGGAGCAGACGATAGTGCCAACCTCACAGAGGCGCTCGTCGAGAACTTGCAGCGCGAGGATCTGCATGTGCTCGAAGAAGCTGCGGCGTATCGGTTGTTGCTTGATGATTACGGCATGACACACGACCAGGTGGGTCAGTTCGTCGGCAAGAGCAGATCTGCAGTTTCGAACACGCTGCGGCTGCTTCAACTACCAGCTCCGATTCAGTCACTTCTGGCAAGCGGCGAGCTATCGGCCGGCCATGCACGGGCGTTCGTAGGCGCGGAGGACGAAACTTACGCTGTACGTATTGCAGAGATTGCTGCGAAGGAGGGATGGAGTGTCCGGCGGGTCGAAGACGCAATGAAGTCAGGGACGGCCGACACCGGTAAGGGCCGCACGTCGCTGACGAACGTACGTCCGGCGGCGATCATCGAGCTTGAGGAACGATTGACCGATCGCCTCGGTACTGGAGTCAAGATCGATTATCGAGGCAAGGGTGGCAAGATCACCATCAAGTACTCCTCCCCCGAAGACCTCGAACGAATCTACCGCCACCTCTTCGGCTCCGACTGAGCAGCAAGCAGAGTCCCTCCTAGAGGTGGGACGTGTCGCGGGGGGCGGCGTAGAGGGAGGCGAGGGTGTTGGCGACGACTCTTCCGGTGCGGGAGTTCATTGAGCGCAGCGCAACAATGACGGCGGGGGACGTGGTCTCTTTGAGCATTGGCAGGGTTTTGCCGTGGGACGAGACCGCTATGCGGTCGGCAAGGCGCGCGGAGATCTCCTTTCCGGCCTCGGATTGGGAGTGCTCAGACGCAAAGTAGTACATGCCCTCAGTCGAACTCCCGACGAGGAGAAATCCGACGACTATGTCTATGTCGAGGCGATTTGCGCGCTGCGCACGAAGCGATGCCGAAGGGATGGTGTCGATGCTTCTACTGAGGACTGGTATGGCCCCGAGCATCCGAAGGGCCGAGGCGGATGCGTTTGCGGCGACCCAGGTTTCGTGCGTCTCTGTGGTATCCCTGCACTCTGGGTCGAGATAGATACGTTGCCCCGATATTGAGTTCGGCAGTGAGGCAAGCCACTCGCGCTCACGTACGGATTCTCTGCCATGTTTCTTGGTTGCCATTTCCATGAGCTTCAGCTCGCTGGCGACGATGTGCCCAGCAATCCCGTCCTCGGCAAGTCCGCGGTTGTGCTGGAAATCCATGAGGCCAGAGAGCGTGTCGGCGCCGAACATGCCGTCGACTTTCCCTGTGTCGAAACCGAGCGAATTGAGCAGGGACTGAAGGTCAGAAACATCGTCCCCCCGCATCATGGGAACTCGGTGGTAGATCAATCTATCGCCGATCGTGTAGCCGGCGTCGACGAGCGCTCGCCAAGTGTCCGGCCCGACGATTCCGTCGACCGGCAAGCCTCGCTGGGACTGGAAGTCGGACACGGCCCGAAAGGTGCCAACGCCGAAGACGCCGGTTTCGTCTGGAAGGAAGGAATGTTCAAGAGCTGCAAGTCGATCTTGGACATCCCGAACGGCCGCCCCGCGATCGCCCCGGTGGTAGAGCCTCACAAAACCAACTCTGGCACGTTGTACCTACTGGAGGTAATCAGCCAGCTCTGAAATGAGCTGCTCCTTGCTGCGTGCGCCAACGAACCGCTGTTTCTCCTCGCCGCCCTGGAAGAGAATCAGCGTCGGGATGCTCATCACAGTGTACGAACCCATCGTCGCAGGATTCTCGTCGACGTTGAGTTTCGCAACTGTGAGTTTCCCGCTGTTCTCTCCTGCAATCTCATTGAGGGGGCCGTCCATGACCTTGCATGGTCCGCACCACTCGGCCCAAAAGTCGACCAGTGTCGGCGTTTCGGACGCTATTGCATCAGCGAAGCCGCTGTCCGTAACTGTGATTGTGTTCTGACCCATGGTTGCTCCTGTTTGTGTGTTGAAAATGTTTAGGTTGTCTCGTCAAGGAACCGTGCAGCGTCGAGTGCGGCCTGGCACCCCATGCCTGCGGCCGTCACGGCCTGACGGTAAATCTTATCGGTCACGTCGCCCGCAGCGAAGACTCCGGTGATGGATGTCACAGGTGTTCCAGGTTCGGTGACGATGTACCCGGTGTCGTCGAGGTCGAGTACGCCATCGAACACCTTCGTGTTCGGCACATGACCGATAGCGATGAAGATGCCATCGGCGTTGAAGGTAGTGACTTCGTCTGTCTTCACGTTGCGGATCAAGGCGCCGGTCACCAGCGTGTCGCCGAGGACTTCTTCAACGACGCTGTCCCAGATGATGTCGATGTTGGGATGGTTGACTGCGCGTTTTACCATGATGGGTGAGGCCCTGAACTCGTCGCGTCTGTGGATGATCGTTACCTTCGATGCGAATTTGGTGAGAAAGAGTGCTTCCTCCATTGCGGTGTCACCGCCACCAACGACAATCAACTCCTTCTCTTTGAAGAAGAAGCCGTCACACGTGGCACACGCTGATACCCCGTATCCGCGAAGCCGTGCCTCTCCTTCGATGCCGAGCCAGCGGGCAGAGGCGCCGGTGGAAATGATGATGCTGTCGGCCGTGTACTCATCGCTGCCAACCGAGACCTTGAATGGTTGTTCGGAGAAATCGACGGCCGTCACGTCGGAACTAACAATTCGTGTTCCGAAGCGCTCAGCCTGTTTGCGCATCTGTTCCATGAGCTCTGGACCCATGATGCCATCAGAAAATCCTGGGTAGTTCTCGACGTCTGTCGTGATCATCAGCTGACCGCCGCGTTCGACGCCCTCGATCATCAATGGCTCAAGCTCAGCGCGTGCGGCGTAAATCGCCGCTGTCAGCCCTGCAGGGCCCGATCCGATTATGAGAACCTTCTCGGCCATTGCCTACTCCTCTTGTGAAGGTCTGTCCTGGGGGTAACGCCTGAGCCATGCAACAGAGCCTCCGATTATGAGGACACCACCGACAAGGGCATACGCCGTTTCCACCCCGATCAGCGTCCCGAGGGCACGAAATATTCCCACGAGAAGCCAGTAGGCCGCCATCCCTCCGACGACAATCAAGATGAGACCAACCGCTGCCCACGTGATTCCCACCGCGGCCCTATCGACCGTGAACTCGCGAATCTTGGTCGCTACGAGTTCAAGTCCCTCGGCTATTCGCGCAGAGGCGGGTGCGTTGTGGTCCGTCATGAATAAGGGAGACTAGCGTTGGCGTTTGGTGGGAAGTGCTACCGGGTACTTGAATCGATGATTGCGCACGTCTCGGAGTCGACGCTGACAACATCCTCGATACCGGAGCCGTAGCTGATTCCAAAGTGAACGATGTTGCCTGTGTCGGTGTCAATTGCGCCAAGGGGAATGATGGCGGTCACATCGGGATCGAGCTGATCTGCGATGTCTGAGCTGCAGCTAGCGGTGGAGTCGCTGGCAGCCGATTCTGAACTACTGGGCATGAGCGAATCGAGGAGTTTGCTTGATGCCTCGTCCTGTGTTGTAGCGCCCTGAACCTGGGCGAGCAGTTCGTCAACATCAACCGAGTCCGACGCGAAGAGCAGCATTTCAGGTTCTCCGTCGTCGCGAAGGTCCCCAGGTGCGGCCGCGTCGGCTGCTTCGGTTGTACTAGCGGAGCCCTCGGCGGATTGAGTGATAGCTGGCGCGAGTGCGACATCGGCTGAATCCGAAGAATTTTGTCCGGAGAGAAGTCCAGGAAGGATCACCACTGCAGCAATCACGCCAGCGGCAGTCACGAGACCGAATACTGGCTGCATCCACCGTGCCGTACGTTTTGCCGGCGCTACAACTGCGGGTGCCGGTGAAAGGCCGAGTTGTTCGGTCAGGTTTGATCGGAGCGTCGATTGTTCAGTTTTGGTCAACATGGGTGTTTCGGCGGAGTGGAGATAGGCAAGTGCGGAGATTTGTGCCTCGTATTCGAGCGAGAGTTCCTCGTCCGCCTCGACCCGCGCAAGCGCAGCGTCAGCATCATGTGGGCTGAGCTCGCCTTGCGCAAGTTCTGCGATTAGCTCGCGGTCTTGGTCGTTCATCATTCTCCGATGTCAGCAATAGGACGGCCAGGGGCCGGTTTGAGGTTCCCAAGACTTTGAGCCAATTGTCTTCGTGCACGAAACAGCCTGCTCTTGATGGTGCCGCTGGGAATCTCGAGGGTATCGCTCGCCTGCTCAAGTGACATGCCTTGCAGATCCACTAGGACCACCGCTGCCCTGAACTCCGGGCTCAGCAGGGAGAGAGCCTCTTCGATGTCAGGCCTCACTTCAACGGAGTTGAATGGATCGGACGCCCTGACGTCAACGGGGTCGTACGACTCGGGAAGTTTGTCGGCTTTCTTCCGTTTTTCGCGCCTGAGATAGTCGTAGCAGGTATTGACAGTGACGCGGTACAACCAGGTTGAGAACGCAGCGCGCGATTCATATCGGTCGACTTTTCTGAAGACGGTGAGGAACGTGTCCTGGGTTGCGTCGAGCGCAGCCTCCCGGTTCCGAAGCATTCGAAGACAGATGCCAAAGACGCGACCTTCGTGCGCCACCATGATCTCATTGAAGGCTTCGATATCCCCCGCGAGATACCGCTCAATCAGTTCCACGTCTCGGTCGGCTCTGTCCGTCATATCGGATGAAACAGTAGGCACGACATTGCTATCACGCCATCAGAGGGTCGGTGAATCCGATGTGGCTTCAGGCGAGCTAAGGAGCGAAGCGTACGTCTGAGATTCGTGCCTGATACGACCCGTCCGGTCTCGCGGGCAGGTCGGTGAGCCACAGCAGCCAATATCCCCCGCCTCGAATTGGAACTTGGATTCTGGAGGACGCAAGCTGAAGCGTGCCCCTCGCGAGCCGTTCCCACTGTTGCGGATCGTCGTCGATGGTGGCGGACCAACCGATACTGAATACCGTTGAGGGGGTTCCCGAGATGAAGATCGCCGCCGGAGTTCCGTCAACGTCGAATACGAGCCCGACGCCAGTTTTGATTTCACTGAGGGGACGGGAGTAGATCTCGGTCTGCCACGCACTGGATTGGATCCCGTCGATTGCTGCACCGACAGTGTCGTTGCTCTCTGTGCCATCGCCAACCGGGTCGTACACGAAGACCTCGGATGTAAGTCGGCTCTCCGTATCGATTGGGATGTCGACCTGCGTCGGAACTGTCGTGGTAGGTGTTATTGGTTTGGCAGTGACGGGATACAGGCCAGGAGAGTCAGGGTCGAACTCGGCCGCGAGCCCTACGGCCGCGAGCGCGGCGATCAGAACAACAATGATGCCGAACGCCGCAAGTGTCCTCCATGGTTTGGATGGGATGGTCTCGTGCTGTACAACGTGCGGCGCAGCCCTGAGAGAGAGGGCGAGACCTGCCGCGTCGAGAGACCCCGAGATACCTGCTCTGAGTGCGTCGTCGACTGACGGATCGACGCCACTGACAACATCGGACGGAAAGAGGCTCGAATCGTCTGTTCCTGTGATGGCCGCTCGAAGGACCTCGGCGAGTGCCATCGTGTCCTCCGCGGCGTCGGACCATCTGCTCTCTCTCCCGAACGCGCCAAGTTTTACTGGATGCGCGGCCGAGTAGTGGACCGATGAGGTGTCGATGGCGCCGTGTACGCCCCCTAGCTCGTGGAATCGTGCCAACGCAAGGCACAGGCCAGAAGCGTTCGGAAGGAACTCGGCCACGGGGATTGCCTCTTCAGCTCGTAATCTGTCGGCAATGGTCACACCGCCATCCCACTCAGACACTGAGTACGCCGAAGCGGTTGTCTCCCCTGCTGCGAACACCTTTTGGAGATGGACATCGCTCAGCGCGGCCGCAGATCGTACGTTTGCGAGGAAGGCGGCGTGGCGATCCTCTGAGGATTCAGGAGCGAGGTAGCGGATGAGGACGGGGCGGTCAAGGGTTTCGTCCTGGGCGAACCATTCTTCAATGTCGCCGTCGCTGCCAAGTCGAATATTTAAGTGGTAGCGGCCTGGCAGACGTGGCGGCATTACCGCTATCCAGACCGGAGGACCGCCAGAGATTCAGGTAGTTGCCTGAAACCCTCTGTCTCGTAGAGGCCGATTGCGGCTGTGTTGGTGAATTGCGTGTTCAGGAGGATGGCTCGGGATCCGTGCCGCCGTGCGCTCCGAGAAGCTGCCCGTACGAGGCTTCGACCCATGCCCTGCCCCTGCCACACTGGGGCAACAGCCACCCTTTGGAGGTACGAAATTGCGTGCCCGTACCCAACGACGGCGAAACCTGCAATGCCGTCGCTTCCGTCGTTGATTGCGAACACGCTCGATTTTGAAGTCGCCTGGGTCGACTCGACGAGAGCAAGACGGTCGAACTGCCAGAACGGAGTGAATGCAGCCATGTCAATGGCGAGCATCGCATCGAGGTCAGGTTCGTCCTGGCGCACGACAAGGTGGCTCGGGGCGTCAATTGGTTCGTCGAGACTCAATCGCATGAGAGCAAGATCGACGTAGTCGACAAATCCGGCACTCTCCCATGCCTTGCGCGACGAACGCGACAGAGGTTGGGAGAGGATGCCAGGCGCACCGGCGACAAGAAGTTTCTCGACACATGCGCTGATGAATCCTGCTCCTCCGCGTAGTACGCGCAGCGCAGCGTCGTCCACGGATGAATTCCATGGCCTCGCTTCAGCTCTTGCCCATCCTCGGCGCAGCGATACAGAACCTGGCCAGGTTCCTCGCTGAAATACCCGATGGGGCGAATCTACAAGTGTCATGACCTCTCCATTGGGTCTCACCACACGCGGTCAGGGTAGTCATGATTGTTACAAGTCAAGTACATGCAAGAATTGCAGGTATGTCTGTGTTGCTTGTGACCCACGAATCCAGTGCCAAACACGTTTCACCGCCAGGTCATCCCGAGCGGCCCGAACGACTCGATGCTGCAATCGATGGAGTGCTCGGGGCGGGAGTGGACATCGTCAGGCGCCATGCGCTGGCCGTTGATCGTGGTTTGCTCGAGAGGGTTCACTCCAGCGAATTCATTGAGGAGATCAGAGCTTTTTGCTCGAGAGGGGGAGGGGCCATTGACGACGACACCTACGCGGTCGCGGCGTCCTATGAGGCCGCCATTCATGCCGCGGGTGCGGGACCAGCCGCTGTGGACTCGATTCTCGCCGGGAACTATGACGGAGCGTTTGTCGCGATGCGTCCACCGGGACACCACGCTGAAGAGAGCCTTGCCATGGGGTTCTGTCTCTTCAACAATGTCGCGATCACCGCTACATATCTGACGCTGCTGGGAAACAGAGTTGCAGTAGTTGATTGGGATGTGCACCACGGAAACGGAACTCAAAATACGTTCCTTGATAACCCCGACGTCCTGTACGTGTCGATTCACCAATCCCCGTTCTATCCGGGGACCGGGCTGATCAGCGACACGGGCGTTGGAAAGGGGCGGGGAATGACCGTCAATATTCCTCTTCCGGCCGGCACGAAATCGACGACATATCTTGGCTCCTTTGGAAGAGTGGTCGTACCGATTGTTGAGCAGTTTTCGCCAGATTGGATCTTGGTGAGCAATGGGTACGATGCGCACCGACTCGATCCAATCGGTGGCCTTATGTTGGAATCTGCGGATTACGGCGTGTTGACCGGCTGGGCTGCGAGCCAGGTGACCGGAGGAAGGATCATCACGATGCTCGAAGGCGGATACGATCTTGACGCTATCTCCGAGTCGTCCAGCGCAACAACTGTTGGTCTCGCCAGACCGGTTGGGCCCGACTGGTGGCCGAACGACATGTTGAGTGCGACCGCGGAGGTTTCAGATAGGGTCGTGGAGACGATGAGAGAGTTCTGGAAATTTCGTTAAGCAAGCCGCCTGCCTGCCGATATCGATGAGATACAGTCAACGAGTCGGAGTGTCGCGTGCCAGAACAGGGTTTCAACCTTGACGGGCTTCTCAGGAAGCTTGTTACCACCGGCGGATCAGACCTGCATCTGAAAGTCGGTTCACCACCTGCTTACAGGATTGACGGTCAACTTCAGCCATCGGAACTTGATCCGTTGACCGCCACGGATACCGAGGAACTTCTCAGGCAATTGTTACCGGAGCGCATCAAGGCTGACGTGGAGGAGATCTCGGACATCGACTTTGCGTACGGTCGGTCTGAGGTCGGAAGATTTAGGATTAATGCGTACCGACAGCGCGGTTCTGTGAACATCGTTGTGAGGTCCGTTGTTCCGACGCTGTCAACCCTTGCCGAGCTCGGACTGCCGGCTTCTGCGACAAGCGCGCTCGACGAGGCCGATGGCCTCATCATCGTGACCGGACCGACCGGCTCTGGTAAGACAACGACCTGCGCCGCCATGATCGATCAGATCAATTCGTCGCGCAGGGTCAGCATCATCACAATCGAAGACCCAATCGAGGTGCTCCACAAGGACAAGATGTCGATCATCAGTCAGCGTGAGGTTGGAGTCGATACCCCATCGTTCAAGGCTGGCATGGAGTCCGTGATGCGTCAAGATCCTGATGTGATTTATGTGGGCGAGTTGAGGGATAGCGAAACGATTGAGGCAGCGCTCGTCGCCGCTGAGTCTGGTCACCTTGTGATCTCGACGATGTACACACTCGACGCGATCGAGACGCTTCGACGGATTCTTGATTCATTCCCCGAATACTTGGAGAGGCGAACGCGCCAAATGCTTGCAACGACTCTTCGTTCAATTGTGTCTCAGAGATTGATTCCGAAAGCCGACGGCGAGGGCCGAACTCTGTGTATCGAGCTGTTGGTGAATACCGAAGCAGTGAGTGAACGCCTTGTTGTCCAGGGGAGGATCGACGAGATCGCCGAGATCATGAATGAGGGCGCTTTCTACGGGATGCAGACGATGGACCAGGCGATTGGAAAAAAGTACGAAACTGGCGAGATTCGCCTCTCCGACGCCCTGATGAATGTCGTATCCCCGCTAGACTTCAAGCTCGCCGCCGGTGTAGGCCAAGTCGCCGCCGTCTAGTGTCGGTTCTGAAGATTCCCTACCCTGTCGGACATGCCAGATTTCGAGTGCCGCGACTGCGGCAAAAACTTCGCACTTCCGCAGGAAGTACTGGATCGGTACCCGGGTTGGACGCCGAGCCTCTGCCGAGACTGTAGGGATGAGACAAAGCCTCGAACAACTTCCGCGTCAAGCGGAACCACCAGTCCGGTTGAGACACCGACCGACACTCCATCGAGCGGGGTATTAACAGACGGG
>SMXV01000081.1 GCA_004356175.1 Acidobacteriota bacterium | reverse complement strand
GCTCCATCTTGCATCAATCCGCGCACTCAGAGACGACGTGCCCGTAACCATCAAGATGTTCGTGGAAGGGGAAGAAGAGATCGGGTCGCTTCACCTCGAGGGCTTCCTCAACGAGTACACCGAACTGCTTTCGTCCGACGCAATCATCATCGGAGACGCCGGTAACTGGCGCATCGGCGAACCAACCCTCACGACATCGCTGCGCGGACTCGTCGATTGCACGGTGACTGTTCGCACCCTCAAGTACGCCGTACACTCCGGTTCATTCGGTGGGCTGTACCCAGACGCGAACATGGTTCTCGCGAGGGTCATCACCTCCCTTCACCACGCAGACGGATCAGTCGCCGTCGAAGGCATCCACGAGACAGAGTCCGATCCACTCGACCTGACGGTGGAGGAAATCGACAGCCAGACGTTGCCCGTTGAAGGCCTCCATCTTCTCGGTCATGGCACCCTCACCGCACGCACGTGGACCCAACCGTCGATATCAGTGCTGGCGATTGACTCGGTACCGATCCCAGAAGCCATCAACCAGATCGTTCCCGAAGCAAGCGCAAAAATCTCGATGCGGGTGCCACCCGGCCAAGATTCCGACGAGGCATTTGCGCTACTCGTCGCCCACCTTGAGAACGCCGTCCCATGGGGTGCGGAGATCACCGTCACACCAGGGGCGAACGGATCGGCCATCAATCTCGAAACCACAGGCGCCATGTACACCGCGTACCGAACCGGCATGGAAATCGGATACGGTAGACCGCCAATCGAAGCGGGCATGGGGGGATCGATTCCGTTCGTTGATGCCTTCTCCAACATCTATCCGGACGCTGCGGTTCTCCTCGTTGGCGTTGGCGACCCGACAAGTAGAATCCACGGGCCAAACGAGAGTGTTGAACTTGCCGATGTCAGCAAGGCCGCAGTTGCTCAGGCAATCGCGCTGCGAGCCCTCGTGGAGTGACGCCGATACGATTGGCACATGAACCGGCCGACACTTGTCCTCATAGGTATTGCCGCAACGGTGATTGCGCTCTCCTTCGCGATCCGGTCCAATACCTTCGACGGTCCAGGCGCCCAGACACCGCCACCTGAACAGACTCAGCCACCGACCACACTCATGACGACGACAACAACTGCACCTGAACAGACTCTGCAACAGCCCACATCGACCAGTGTTGCGCCTGCATTCACCCTTCCGTTACCAGAGGATGTTGTTATCTGTGACCTATACACGCAGATAGCAACCACTGGAACGGTCGAAACGGCCAGTCTCGTTGAAGCGTCTGGACTTGCGGCGAGCAGAGCCTCACCTGGTGTGTTGTGGTCACACAATGACTCGCGCGGCACCCCAACGCTGTACGCATTCACAGATCAGGGAGTACATCTTGGATCCTTCGATGTTCCCGACGCATTTGCATTCGACTGGGAGGACATATCGAACGGACCGGACTCCTCTGGCGAGGGTACGTACCTCTACATCGGCGACATTGGGGATAACTTCGGCATCAGGAGTGGTCGAATTTCCGTCTATCGCGTAGAGGACGCCGATCCCTCGACACTCGGAAACAGCTTCGCGACATCCGTTCGGTTCGAGTACTCCTATCCAAACGGAACCTTCAACGCAGAGGCGTTGTTCATCGACCCTGTAGAGCCTGCGCTTTACATCGTCACCAAGGACCGCGACTCAGCAACCGTGTTCAGGGGTTCACTTCGCATCTCAACCGAGGTCGAGGAGCTTGTGGCCGTTGAGGTTGTCCAACTTGGTGGAGAGGTGACCGCGGCCGACATGAGCTTCGACGGAACAGCCCTCGTCTTTCGGGGATACGAAACCGTGTGGATGTGGCATCGGATCACTGGGGAATCGGTTGCCGACATGCTCGCGAACCGACCGTGCCTCGCTCCCCCACCCTTCGAGATACAAGGAGAATCGATCACCTTTGACGCGTCAGGTTCGTATTGGACCGTCAGTGAGGGTTCACACTCAGCTATTCAGTCCGTCGAACGACTTGACTCTGCTGGCTAGTCCGTGACCACGAAGGTTCGCCGCTTGAACTCTGTGACGTTCACCCAACTCAGCAATTCGTAATCGGTGCGGCGGGGCCGACGAAGTCGGTGCAGAGGGTAAAACGCCACACGCTGCCCCCGAGCATCCGCAGTCGAACTGATCCCGCGAGCGGACGGGCGGCGACGGCGCTCACGACTATTTGTCTTTGAGAAGGGCTTCGAGGGCTAGGTTGACCATGTCGCCGAAGGTGCCTTCTCGTTCGTCTGACGATGTTGCTTCGCCCGTGACGAGGTGGTCCGAGACGGTGAGGACACACAGCGCTCGCACACCCTCGGCCGCTGCGATTCCGTATAGCCCAGCGGCCTCCATCTCTACGGCGAGGACGTTCATGCCCTGCCATATCTCCAAGGCGTTCTCGACCGGGTTGTAGAAACTATCGGACGAGTGCACATTGCCGATGTGGACGTCAAGCCCAGCTGCCTCAGCTGCAGAGACCGCGGCAGAGAGAAGGCCATAGTCGGCGGTCGCAGCGAAATCCCACCCACCGTATCGGGCGCGATTCACACCGGAGTCGGTGCACGCGCCGGATGCCAGAACAATCGACCGCAACGGAACAGCGTCTGTGAGACCGCCACATGAACCGACTCTCACAAGCCTCTTCACGCCATAGAACCTGATGAGTTCAGTGATATAGATCGACGCAGATGGAATACCCATGCCTGTTCCCATCACCGAGATCGGCATGTCCTTGTATGAGCCGGTGAACCCGAGCATTCCCCTTACACCGGTGAACCCGACGGAGTTGTCAAGGAAGGTCTCCGCGATGAACTTGGCGCGCAGAGGGTCTCCGGGAAGCAAGATTGCCTCAGCGATTTCGCCTTCGGTTGCGGAGATGTGGGGTGTCGGCATTCTGCCTCCAGTTGCTGGTCGCCATGATAATTTCAGTGCAGCCCAAGCCGCCATCAGGTCGAATCTACTTCATGGCCGGTGCACTCCGAGAGAACAGACCAACGATTCGCGCAACGATCGTCACAAGAAAGACCTGCCCAACGATTGCCTCGGATACCGCCACAAATCGACCGATGTCAGTTACCGCTACGAGGTCGCCGTACCCAACGGTGGTCATCGTCACGAGCGAAAAATACATGAAACTTGACGTCGACTCCGCCACGCCGAAGAAGTAACCCGATCCGTAGCGTTCCATTTCAAGAAAGATGTAGTTGTACGCGATTGCGAGAAGGATGTACACAGAGAGAGCGCCAAAAAGTGTCTCCATGGTCACCACCGGGTGCGACAGGACCCGCCGAAGAACAACAACAGGCGTGACGATCGCAATTGCTACCCAGAACAGGTTCGGACGGCTTGGGTCGACCCACTCAGGAATTTCCGCGAATCGAGACGCGACGGCATACCCGAACGACGCTAGGAGTGTGCCGCCAATAACGACGTCCGCAGCGCGAATCCACAGCCTCGTCACCCCTGAGGCCCTAAGGCCAACCAGCATCGCAGCGCCAAGGCTCACTGAAACAACCAGCCACCCACCGTTGGCGCGTGATGTCTCACTGGATGTGCCAAGATCGACAACGGAGAGGACGGACGCTGCAACGACCGTCAGAAGTAACACATATCCGAACCGGTCAAGGGACCGGCCATCGTCTCGAAATACTCTCCATTCGCCCAGAGCTACCGTCCTTCCACGAAGTATGCAATACGGTAGATGAAAAGGCGACGGGAACCGTGCATCTCGACGTGTAAGGTGACCCGATGACACAGTTCTCGCCGGTAGCGTGGGATCCTCTGCCCGCGCCTCCACTCTCCGGTGACCTCGAAAAGAACGACCTACTCGCCTCAGCGGATCTCTGGCAAGTGCAGGGCGTGGGTCCCGAAGATGTCATCGTGACACAGGACGGATCCGCAATCGTGGGTCTCGACGATGGCCGAATCGTCAAGGTCAGCGAAGACGGCGAGGTGGTAGAAGTCGCGAACGTCGGTGGGCGGCCGCTCGGCCTTGAATGGATCGACGACGAAGCGATAGTCGTCTGCAACTCAGACCTCGGGCTTCAACGCGTCACACTGTCAGGGGAGGTCACGGTGCTCGCCGACCGGTTTGAGGACCAACAGATACTCTTGACCAACAACGCGACCGTAGCCAGTAAGGGGACGATTTACTTCTCGGATAGCTCCACCCGGTGGCCATTTGCCGACTACGTCACTGACCTGCTTGAAGGCCAGGCAACGGGGAGGGTGTTCGCGTTGTCAACCGATGGATCGCTGTCACTCGTCACAGAAGGACTGCGGTTCGCCAACGGCGTTGCCCTCGATGCGAACGAAGAATCCATCTTTATCGCTGAGACCGGCGCATACCGCGTACATAGGCACTGGCTATCAGGAGAGCTCAAAGGTCGGACGCAGATATTCCTCGACAACCTCGCTGGGTTCCCTGACAACCTCACATTCTCGAACGGCATCCTGTGGGTTTCGCTCCCATCACCGCGACAGGCCCTTGTAGACCTGATCCTCCCTCGACCGATGCTCCTACGAGCCGTCAACGCGCTTCCCGATGTGCTCAAGCCCAAGCCTGTGCGCCACGGCATCATCCTTGGTTACAACGAGGACGGCGACCTGATTCACAATCTCCAGGACAGATCAGGACGCGTGGCCATCACGACGTCCGCAAGGGTCCACGACGGCAGGCTGTTCATCGGCAGCTACATGGAGCCACACATTGCGGTGTATGAACTGTGAGGATCGGATCTCGGCAGGCTCGGGGTGGTGCGGCCTCTATGTGAGCCCGACTTGGCAGGCAACACCGGTGCCCTCGATCCCGCAATAGCCGGCAGGATTCTTGGCGAGGTACTGCTGGTGGTACTCCTCGGCGTAGTAGAACTGTTTCGCCGGCTCAACCTCCGTGGCAATTATACCGTGTCCAGCCTCCGTCAACTGCCTCTGATACGCATCGCGTGACTCGTTCGCGGCCTCAAGCTGGGTCGCGGTTGTCGTATAAATGCCCGATCGGTACTGAGTACCGACATCGTTTCCCTGACGGTTCAGCTGCGTGGGATCATGTTCCTCCCAGAAGCTCTTCAGGAGAACTTCGAACGATACGAGGGCGGGATCGAATGCAACAAGGACCGCCTCGGCGTGACCCGTTCTGCCAGAACAGACCTCTTGGTATGTTGGGTGCACAGTGAATCCGCCGATGTAACCGACCGCGGTGACGTCGACCCCCGGAGTCTGCCAGAACACACGCTCCGCCCCCCAAAAACAACCCATTGCGACATAGAACACCTGAACGCCGTCACGAAACGGAGGTGTGATGGACCTCTCGTTCACAAAGTGAACACCGCCGAGTTCTGGTCCGTCGGACCTTCCCTTGATGGCATCGTGTGCAGTCACGGGTGCCAGTGATTTTCTTCCGAACATATCGCTACAAACGTAACGGCAATGAGGATTGTTCCATCATATTGCGAGTGACGGCTGGCTGCCGCTAGCGTCATGTGTGTATGGGTGTCACAGACAGAATCAAAGCAACACTACGCGACCGCGGAGCCGCGTCCTTCCTGTTCGCAGCAGTGGTGCTTGGGATCTTAGTAGGAATCGCCGCGGCGACTCTTGTGACACTCACCGGACTTGTCCGCGTCGTGACGACCAACGTCATCGAGAATCCGAGTTGGGGAGTCTGGGCCATTGTCATAACCATTCCTGTCGGTATGGCAGTGTCGTGGGGCATCAACGAACGGTTCGGGCCAGGTGTCTCGGGAGGTGGCATCACCGAAACGCTCGTCGGTCTAGGACTTCACGGCGGTTATCTGCCAACAGGAAAGATCATCCCGAAGCTCGTTGCTACCGCCGCAACTCTCGGAACAGGAGGCTCTGGAGGTAGAGAGGGCCCTATCGCGTACATCGGCGCGTCAATCGGCTCGTCACTTGCGAGGTACACCGGGTTCGACCACGATCGAATCCGTAGTCTCGTGGCTGCCGGCGCCGGAGCAGGGATCGGCGCGAGCTTCAACGCCCCCATTGCCGGAATGATGTTCGCAATGGAAGTCATATTGGGGTCGTTCGCGATCCGACACCTCAACGCCGTCGTCATCGCGTCGGTCGCCGCAGCCGTCACCGCACAACTTCTCGTAGGAGAGGAGTCAATCCTCACGTCGCCAGCCCACTCTCTCGGCAACCCAGCAGAGTTGATCCTGTACTCAGCCCTTGCGGTGATCGCGGTCTTCGTCGGAATCCTGTATTTGAAAGCCCTCGACATCTCGGCGTCGTACTCCCTGCCATCGCGACTCCCACGGTGGTTCCGTCCCCTTCTCTTTGGACTGTCAGTCGGTCTAATCGGGCTTGTCTGGCCGGACTCTCTCGGCACGGGCCAGAACTTCCTATCCGGTCTGCTGCGACTCGAGGGTTCCGGAACATATGTGTGGTGGACATTAGGTTTCATTGCGTTAGCGAAAATTGCCACCTCAGCTTTGACGCGCGCAGGCGGTGGCTCAGCGGGGACATTCATGCCTGCGCTCGTGATAGGCGGCTCAACCGGCGCCGCGTTCGCAATAATCATGGAACAGGGTCTCGGGTTCACAGGCCTCGACACGGGAGCGTTTGCTGTCGTCGGCATGGCGGCAGCCTTCGCGACGATCGCAAGAGCACCACTCACGTCCGTGATTATCGTTTTCGAGCTGACCGGGAACTACGAGTTAGTGCTTCCCCTCATGCTCGGCGCGGCACTCGCCACCTACCTCGGCGACCGGTTGCACCCCGAATCTGCATACACACTGCCGCTGCGGCGTAAGAACATCACACTGCCGAAGTCAGAAGACATTGACCTGCTCGATACCGTGCTGGTCAATGCCGTGATGCTGCCTCACGACGGCGGAGTCCACCCCTGGAACACGCTTGCGGAAGCAGCAGAGTTCTTCGACACCACCTCGCATCACGGCGCGCCAGTACTCGACGACCGCGGTGATCTCGTCGGCATGATCACACTGTCTGACATCCGAAAGGCCGGAGGACCGTCCATGAGTATGACCGTCGCAGAAACGATGTCATCCGACGTCATCACAATCACGTCCGACATGCCCGTCGCGGCTGCTCTCGCGAGAATGTCCTCCCTCGGCGTAGGTAGGTTGCCAGTGGTTGACCAGAAACATTCGAAACGTGTCGTCGGCATGTTTCGAAGAGTCTCTGTAGTTCGTGCATACGAGCAGGCCTTGTCCATGTCCAAGGGAAAGGAGCTGTACCGAGAACGCGCACGAATCCGATCACAACCTGGAGCGGACTTTTTCGATGTGGCTGTGCATGAGGGCTCTGCTATTGCGAATCAAGATGTCTCGGCCGTTTCATGGCCACACGACATTGTGCTTGTATCGATACAACGCGGGACGGCAGTGCTTGTCCCGCACGGCGATACAACAATACGCGTCGGAGACAAACTCACGGTGTTTGGCACACCTGAGGCCTGCCGTGAGGTTGAGACCATCCAGACGGCGCCAGGAGAGAAGAAGTAGCGTGTCAGACAATGCTGCCGCCTCAGACAGAAGCGACACACCTATCCTCCCCGTCGTTTTGTCCGGTGGAAGCGGCTCCCGCCTGTGGCCAGAGTCACGGCGACTCAACCCGAAACAGTTTCTTGCTCTCGTGGACGAACACTCGATGATCCGAGCAACCATCGACAGAGTGACTGAGTTCGTCGGGGCCATCCAACCGATCATCGTCACGAATGCGGACCATGCGGACGCAGCGGAGAAGGACATGGCTGATGCTGGGTTCCCTGACGTTCACATGATTCTCGAACCCGTCGGCCGCAACACAGCGCCTGCTGTAGCAGTCGCGGCCCACAAGGCCATTGAGCTCGGGGACCCGCTTCTGCTCATCCTTCCGGCCGACCACACGATTGAGAACAAACAGTCCTTTCACGCCGCAATACGAACAGCCTCCGAGGCCGCTCACGACGGGTTCCTGGTCACGTTTGGCATATCTCCCTCAGAGCCAGACACCGGCTACGGATACCTCAAAGTCGGCGAGCCAATCGGAACCGGCACCAAACGAGTTGAGGAATTCAAGGAGAAACCCGACGAGGCCACGGCACGCGAGTACGTCGAATCTGGCCGGTTTCTTTGGAACTCCGGCATCTTTCTCTTCCGGGCATCCACATATCTTCAACAGCTCGAGACGTTCGCTCCAGATATCGCCGAGGCAAGTGCTCGCGCATTCAGACTGTCCAAACAGGTCGACAATCGACAATATCTCGACGAGGCGAGTTTCGCATCCTGTCGTGCTGACTCGATTGACTACGCAGTCATGGAGAAAACTGACATAGCCGTGGTGGTACCAATGGACCCGGGGTGGAGTGACGTCGGATCGTGGAAATCCTTGTGGGAGATCGCTCAAAAGGATGAGGACGACAACGCCCTTATTGGAGACGTCATTGCAGTCGGCACAACAGAAAGCTACGTCAAAGCGCCTCACCGGCTCGTGGCAACAGTCGGCGTTGACCGGCTCATCGTGGTCGACACACCAGACGCAGTGTTGATTGCAAGCATGGATGCCGCTCAGGATGTGAAGGCCATTGTTGATGTCCTTGAGGCTGCCGATCGGCCAGAGTCCGAACGCAGCACGATTGAGAGACAGCCCTGGGGTGCACAGCAGATTCTGGGATCAGGCACCAACCACGTGGTCAGGCACCTTTGGATAGACCCGGGACAGTCTGCGATTCTTGACACGACCGACGCTGTTTCAATCAGTTTCCATGTAATGCAGGGGTCGATACGCATCAGCGTCGAGGGAGTCGAAAAGGATGTTGCTCCTGGGGAATCCACGAATGTTGAACCAGGTGACCTCACGCGTCTCACGAACCACGGGGTAGAGACCGCGGAGATTGTTGAGGTGGAAATTCGCTCCACTTTAGGACATAATGAGTCGATCAGTACGTGAGTCAACTTTCTGAAGGGGTCAACGAACATGTCCACCGCCCTCGTTATCGGTCTCTTCCTGTTCCTGATAGTCGCCGGAGTGATGTCAAATCGATTCAAGCAAACAAAGAAGCGCGCGGTCGCGGACTTGGAAATGGATCAGGAGACCGTTGGTCAATTTGACATCCACGAACTTGTCGAGTCAGAAATCGAGGATCTCGGAATCGCAGATATCGATGGCACCGAAGGACTCCCCCGCGATGTGCTACTCAAGGCTTGGCGAGACGGCGCTGAAGTAGTCGCTTCGTGCAATGATCGGACACGGCTTCGATTCGTGCTGCGTGAAGGTGTCGCAGTTGCCGACGCAACACAAACAGACGTCAAGCTTGAGTGTCGACCGTAGCGGAGGCGTCAACTTTCTAGATGGGCACCGAGTCGGGTGAGAACAAACGCGAGAATGGTGGCCTCATCGCGCCACAGATCGTAACGACCTGATCGTGCAAAGTGGCCGGCGGTCATCTCCGTCTTGAGCACGACTTCGCACGACGATGTTGACCTCTCCCTGAGCCTCTGCACCCACTTGGCCGGCTCCCAATACGACACGCGGGGATCATTCAGGCCCGCAGTCACCAATATCGGTGGATAGTCGACTCGCCGGACATTCTCATACGGTGAGTACCCACTGATCCAGTCATACTCGCGCTCGACCTGCGGATTGCCCCACTCCTCCCACTCGACAACGGTGAGCGGTAGATCGGGGTCAAGCATCGTGTTGACGACATCAACGAACGGAACCTCGGCCACAACAGCAGCAAATACTTCAGGTGCAAGGTTCAACGCTGCTCCTACGGTGAGTCCGCCAGCAGAGGCACCTCGAATCGCGATTCGGTCGGCATCACAGATTTCGGCAGCGGAGAAATACTTCGCTACGTCGACAAGATCTGAGAATGTATTGGCCTTGTGCTCCAGTTTTCCCTGTTCGTACCATGTCTTGCCCATTTCTCCCCCGCCACGCACGTGAGCTATCGCGTAGGCAACGCCCCGATCAAGAAGACTGAGCCTTGCGATGGAGAACGTCGCGGGCATCGAGATTTCATATGCACCGTACGCGTAGAGCAGCAACGCTCCACGCTCGTCGCCAGCTTCCCTTCTTCTGACATAGCTCACGGGAATCAGCGTTCCATCACTCGCTGGCACCCAGTGGCGCTCCTGTACATAGCCTGCCGGATCGAAATCTCCCAGTACGGGGGTCTGTTTCAGTAGCGTCCGCTCACCCGTACTGAGGTCCTGATCGAAGATTGCGCGAGGGGTGACGAGGGACTCAAAGCTGTATCGCACATGTGTGGCTGAGAACTCAAGGTTGGTCTCGGGCGTGACCGTGTACACAGCCTCGTCGAACACAAACGGAACAAGCAGACCATCGTCAACAGAGAACACAGCAGACAAGCCATCGTGGCGGCCCCACACAACAACATGCTGCTCGAAACACATGGGCGCGTGGAGTTTCCGACCTTGTACATGGTGTGCCACTTCACTCACGTCGCCGCCGTTGACAGATACCGTAACAAGCCGGCCATCAGCGCCGTCATCGTTGATCACAATCCAGAACACGTCGCCACGGTGATCAATCGAATACTGCACGCCCTCGACACGGTCAAGTAGGGGTCGGGGATCCGTTTCCGGGCTACCGGAGGGAATAATCCATGCCGATTCGGTCACGGCCGAGTCGGCGGTGATAACGATGAAATCGCCTGACCGAGTCTTGGAGAGGTCGAGGTAGTACCGCTCGTC
>SMXV01000080.1 GCA_004356175.1 Acidobacteriota bacterium | reverse complement strand
GTTGTCCTGCGACGCCTTGGTCAGGACCCCGCCCTTGCCTCAAACATCTTCCTGACCATGATCACCGACATCGTCGGCTTCACAAGCTTCCTCCTCACCGCAACGTTCCTCCTCCTCTGACACTTCGTCTCTGTAGTAGTTGAGGCGTCTGTCAGCCTATCTGACCTGCATCTTCGCAGGCGAACTCATCCCATCAAGGGAGAGAGGTGAGAACCCGCGACAGCAAGAATCTGTTCAAGCGATTCCGCTTTCTACCTCTCTCTCCCCTTGTGGGAGAGAGAGGTAGAAAGCAGAGCGAGGGTCAGAGAGGGGAACGCCCCCGGCGGTCCCGCGTTCCTTGCTGAGAATGGCAATCTCGTACCTCGGTTGCTCGCGTATTCTCGGGGGAAGACAACCCGAAGGGAGTTCCTTACGAGTGGTTGAGTTGTCAGCTTCCAAGGACGGCGGTTCCTGATGAGGCGAACGGTCCGAGGTACGTGATCTGGAATCCGTTTTCGAGGCGAGCAAGGTAGTTCGGCGAAACGCTGTTGCGATCGGCCTGGGATGCGTCTGGATCGCTGATCACCGATGCTGCAGCCCCGCTGTCGACGATGTGAATCGACGCAATGGGCGGAAACAGCTCGACGATCTCAGCAATGAGGTCGTACAAATCGATGTCAGTCAGCGAGTTGTAGGTCGCCGGATCGAGCAGAACCACAACGGTATCGCCGCTGTCGGTGCCAGGCGTGCGCTGCACGATCTTGTACTCCGGCGCTGAGAGGATGGTCTTTGGTTCCTCGGTCGTCGTGGTTGTATCTGGCGCCGACCCAGGATCCTCGGTCGCTGCGAGGGTCGTGACGGGAGCCGGGATGGTTGACGAGGTAGCAGTGTCGCTGCCCGACGGTGAGCACGCGGACACAAGCACCACAATTGCTACGAAGCCGACCTTCATAACGTGTGACTTGTGTATCACATTCATAATCCGATGCTAACCGCTTGATTCAATTGCGGCGGGCGTCCAGCCACTCTTCGTAGGAGATCCCGTCGAGAAAGGGTTCGTTGACGACGACTCGAAAGAGGTCGACAACGTAGCCGAATATCTCCTCAGAAGGTGTCCTCTCAAGCAGGTGCTGCGCCAATTCGAGTTGCGGTCTCCAAGCACGACTCCCCTGCGCAACATCCACTCTCGCTCTCCAATCGGGTGGAGCACTTGAAGCGGACGGCGCGCCCTGCCAGAACGCCGCGAGCTTGCGCGCCACCTGAAGGCATCGCCGCACATACTTCGCTGCCACGCGATCAACCTGGTGACCCGTCGCGACGTTCTCCATCCAATCAACGAACGACTGCTCCGTCACCGAGTCGGGCGACATCACCGTTCGCTCGTACAGCAAATCGATCTCGTTGAGCAGCGTCACACTGCATCTCGAGCGACGAGGCGCTGAAAGGCGGAGTGAAGTTTTACCGTCACCGGACCTGGCAAGAATTCGACGCTGCCCACGGCCGTGACCGGCATCACCTCGCGGACCGTCGACATCAGGAACACTTCGTCAGCTTCGAGCAATGCCTTGATGGGGTACCGATCTATTGACACGGTCAACCCGATTTCCTCTGCAGCCTCGATGGTCGCCTCTCTCGTGATGGACGCAAGAATCTGGCTGTCGAGGCCGGGCGTGCACACGGCTCCGTCGACGACCCAGCCGATGGAAAACGTTGGGCCCTCGAGGACCGTGCCGCTGCTGCCGAAGAGAACTGCATCATCGAAACCCTTCGATTTCGCTTCGATCGTCGCTGCGAGGTTCGGTCCATACGACAGCGTTTTGGCCCCCGTCAGTTCACTTACCCGACCATCCGCGTGCCACGGCGCCTCAAGCAAATCGAGGCGTACCGTCGTAGAAATATCCGGAAGCGCTTCGAGATAGACAGCAGTGAGATTGTCAATACCCGGTGCTGAGGCATCCATTCCTCCTGTCACATACACCCGTAGAACGCCGTCTCCTCCGGTCGCAACCTCGGTACACCACTCGGAGAGCAAATCTCTGCTTACAAGTTGTATCCGCAGATGGTCTGCACTTCGTTCAAGGCGCGCAAGGTGAGCATCCAATCTGAATACGTGTCCTTCGTAGGAGCGCATTGCTTCGAAGCATCCGTAGCCGCGCTGAAAGCCGACATCAAATATCGACACGGATGCAGAGAGTGGATCGGTACTGGCCCCGTTCATTAGAACGTTGCCGATCGTACGGGACGTCACGTGACGAACCAGTTCGTGATCGGCAGTCGCCTGTCGCGTCCGAACGCTTTCTGTGTGATACGAACTCCCGGAGCGGCTTGGCGCCGCTTGTACTCGTTTCTGTCGACCATCGAAGCGATCTTGAACGCCAATGCCTCGTCATATTCGTCTGCGACAATTTCGTCTACGGTACGATCGAGCTCGATGTAGCGATACAGGATTTCATCGAGCAGCGGATACGGGGGCAGCGAGTCAGAGTCGAGTTGATCGGCGCGCAGCTCGGCTGACGGCGGCTTGTCGATTGTTGCCTTAGGAATCACCAAGCCACGAGTGTTCCGCCACCGAGCGAGGTCGTACACCATTGTCTTGTAGACGTCCTTCAAGACGGCGTACCCACCGGCCATGTCGCCGTACAGCGTCGCGTACCCCACGGCCATCTCCGACTTGTTGCCGGTCGCGACGACCATGCCACCGAACTTGTTCGAGACTGCCATGAGAATCGTGCCGCGGATTCGTGCCTGTATATTCTCCTCTGCAACGTTCTCAGGCGCATCAGAGAAGAGGGGATCGAGTGCGCTGAGATACCCGGAGAAGAGATCTTCAATCGCAACCGTGTCGATGCGGATACCGAGATTCTTGGCGAGTTCGTATGAATCATCAACCGAACCAGACGACGAATACCTCGATGGCATAGTGATTCCGCGCACTGCGTCTGGACCGAGGGAGTCAACCGCTATGGCGGCTGTCAAAGCCGAGTCGATACCTCCAGACAAACCGACGATAACCTCATCGAATCCGTTCTTGGTGACGTACCCGAACAATCCGGCGCAGAGTGCCTCGTATATCTCTTCGAACTCGCCGAGTACGTCAGCAACCGTTCGCTCGGCAGTCGATACGCTGGTCGGTCTTTCGCCGTTGACTGCAACCACTGGGAGCAGCGGTATCGGATGGCCCTCTACCGGAAGGTCGACAACGAATCGGTCCTCGACAAATTGTGGCGAACGGTGAATGAGTTCGCCCGTCGGACCGATGACGAGTGAGGCTCCGTCAAAGACCAGTTCGTCCTGTCCGCCGACCGCATTCACATACACCACGTACACCGATCCTGCGACGGCGCGATCGGTCAACATTGCAAGCCGTTCAACGCTCTTGCCAATGTGATACGGAGAGCCATTTATGTTGAGAAGGACCTCTGCGCCGCCCACTGCCTGGCCCGTGGGCGGTCCGTCACTATCCCAGATGTCCTCACAGATCGAGATGCCGCACACGACCCCGCCAACGGAGTGCAGTGTGAGTGGCAGACGGCCCTCGGCGAAATAGCGACCCTCATCGAACACACCGTATGTGGGCAGCAGCATCTTGTGATGGATACCGCGAATCTCCCCACCCGCGATGATCGCGGCAGCGTTCGTGACGTCTCTCGGGCGTGAATCATCATCAAGTTGGCCCTCGTCGAGGCGATCGACGAACCCAACGACAGTCGCCGTTGAGCCCGAATTCTGTGCGAGCCGCTTGAGAACCGCGAGGTTCTCATCGACGAACCCGTCACGGAGCACGAGGTCCTCTGGCGGGTATCCGGGTATTGCGAGCTCGGGTAGCAACAGAACGTCGGCTTCCTGCTCCTCCGCCCACTCCATGACGTGTGTGATCTTGGTTTCGTTGCCAGGGAGATCCCCGACAATCAGGTCAAGTTGGGCTCCGGCGACCCTGAGGCTGCGTGTCACAGTCCCTCCACAGTCTCTTCGACGAGATGGGCAACCACGGCGCGCAGGCCCTGCGCGTGATCGGCGCCATTCGACACAGCACTGTCGTACGCACCTCGCTGGCGGTCAGCGCTGGTGCCCGACGCAACGATGTCTTTGACCCTCAGGACATCATCAAGACATCCGAGCTCCTCCGCCTGATCGTGTACAAAGTCGATGAGTTCGTCCATCAACTGATCCATTGCGACGAGTTCGGATCGTCCGAAGTCGATCAGCGGTTCGTCGACTCCGTAGCGCTGCGCACGCCACAGATTCTCAGAAATCAACATCCGTGAATAGATGCGCCATTTCTGGTTGTGCTTGCGGCGGTCCGTAAGCGCAGCCACAAGCGATTGATACATCGCGGCAATCGCGATAGCATCCTCGACCCTCGTGCACATGTCGGCGGAGCGCATCTCGAGTGTTGGGTATCGCGATGAAGGACGCACGTCCCACCACAGTTTGGTTGCGTCCTCGATGACGCCGGTTTCGACCAATACGTCTACGTGGCGTCGGTAGTCGGCCCAGCTTGTGAACACATCAGGCAGACCAGTGCGAGGAAGGGCTCGGAATACAGCTGGTCGGTAGCTCTTGAGGCCGGTGTCCTCCCCATGCCAGTAGGGGGACGAACCTGAGAGTGCCAGAAGGTGCGGAAGGAAATAGGTGACCTGGTTCATGATATCAATCCGAAGATCCTCGTCGTCAAGGCCAACATGCACGTGCATACCGCAGATGAGCAGCCGTCGGACCACTCCCTGAAGGGCTTCCGCGAGCAGGTTGTATCGAACCTTGTTCACATGTTTCTGTGCGCCCCACACGGCTGAGGGGTGGGTTGAGGCCGCAATGATTGCCATGTTGTGCTCGGTAACTGTCTCAGACACAAACGCCCTCAGGACACGAAGGTGATCTGCCAATTCTGATGTGTTCGCGCTCACAGGCGTCGCAATCTCGATCTGGGAACGAATGAACTCTGGGCTTGTCGCTCCTACCGGTGGATGTGCCAGTGCCTCAAGCAACGAATCAGGAAGATCAGGGACGAGGTCGAGGGAGTCTCTGTCCACCACAAAGTACTCCTCCTCCACTCCAATCGTGAACGGCTGGGTGACTGACCTCATAGCTCCTCAGGTTTCCTGACGCCTTCGACCAATCGTACCCGACCAGGAGAGTGTTGATCGATGCCGTCTGTCAAATCGGCGATCAGACGCCCCGGTCGCAAAGGGCGAGGCTTCGCCACTCCTGGTGGAGGAATGGCAGAGCCGAGACCGCACCGAGTGGGGATGGAAGGTCGTCGAGGTGGCCGACATGCACCGTTCGACGCTCTCCTGGAGCTATTGAACCGTGCGAAGGTCAACGTCCGAGAGGGCGTGGCGCAACGCCTGCTCCTCGCCAGGACGCACAGAGAGCGTCAGAACACCACCGCCACCATGTGGCGCGTGTCGAATCTGGATATCCCTCAGGTCGACGGCGGACTCTTCAAGTGCGCGCCCGACACGAGCTATCTCGCCCGGCTCGTCCTGGAGCACAACCCGCACCGCGACAACGGGCGCACCAAGGGATCGTCGAAGCTCCCTTGAGTTCGACAAGTAGGCAAGGAGTTCGTCGTCGTTCGACCGAACTGCTGCCTCAACGGTGTCGAGTTGTTGGCGCAACGCGTCCACGGCTGCGAGCACAGCCTCACTGTTCGACTTGAGAATCTCGACCCATGGCAGCGGTTGAGATGCCGCGACGCGGGTGAGGTCCCTGAAACTGCCAGCGGCAAGGTCCATCGCGCTTGTCGTGTTGGATGCCTGGGTGAGCAATCCTGCTGCGAGGAGCTGGGGGAGGTGGCTGATGGATGCAACAGCGCCATCGTGTTGCGCGGCTGACATGACCACAGGGTTCGCTCCGAGCTCGGTGACAACTTCGACGACCCGCCTCATTGGGTCGGGCTCCGACCCTTCGATCAGGACCCAGGTTGCGCCCCGAAAGAGGGCGGGCGATGCGGATTCCGGACCCGCCGTCTCCCTTCCCGCCATTGGGTGTGTGCCGACGAAACCATCGATGTGTGCTGCCGCGACCATGATTTCCGCCTTGATGCCTGCCACGTCCATCACGACAAGCGTCGTGTCGAGTTGGGACAGAATTTCGATCGTTGCTTTTGGCGGAGCAGCGACGATCACGATATCGGGTTGCTCAGAAAGAGTTTCGTCAATCGAGTCAACGACATGCGATACGAACCCTCGTTCAAGGATGATCCTGCTCGATGCTGGATCGGCGTCGTATCCCGTGACAACCCAGCCAGCAGAAGTAAGACCTGCAGCTATCGACCCGCCGACGAGCCCGGTCCCTATAACGCCTACGGTCGGCATCGGCATCTTCCTACGGCCATGTTTCTCACGCTGCTCGCCTATCCACGATCAAGAACTTGAAGTACGCCGAGGCTATCGCAGAATCGGGGGACATTGCGCACACGATGCGGCTTCCGACCATCGCGTGCCAACATGGTCCATCCTACGCTTGTGCAATGCAACGGGTATTGATCACGGGAGCTGCGGGGTGGACCGGCGGACACCTCGCGCGGCGCCTCGAAAAGGACGGCGACCTCGAGATACTCGGGGTCGACGATCGCGAGCCAAAGATTCAGTTCGACTCACACTTCGAGCAACTCCCACTCGATCGCCTCACGCTCGCGCAATACGTGCTCGACGTGGAGCCGAACATCGTATTTCACCTCCACTCCGTCCACCCAAGGTCCGTGCAGGGGCAGAGCAAGGATGCTGAGGAACGAATTGTCGGGTCACTCGCCCTCTTCGGCGCGCTTGAGCGGCTCAAGACCGTGCAGAAGGTAATCGTCAAGTCGGATACGGCGTTCTACGGAGCAAGTGCGCGCAACCCATCGGTTCTTTCCGAGTCGGCGAGACCACACGGTTCCCCTTCACGGTACGAGCGCAACCTCAGAGAGATGGAGCAGTTCATTGGCGACACAGCAGGCCGCTACCCGAATATGAGCGTCACCGTGTTGCGTTTTGCGCCCATTTTCGGACCGAGCGTGGGAAACCCGATCAGCATGTTCCTCCAGATGAGGGCAGTCCCAACGATGCTTGGATTCGATCCACGAATGCAGTTCATCCACGAAACAGATGCTGTCTCAGCTCTTGTGCACGCGGGGAACGTTGGTGTTCCTGGCACGTTCAACGTTGCCCCGGAGGGACAGATCTTCCTGTCGCGTGTGTTGCGCCTCGGTCGAAGAGTTGCGCAACCGCTGCCGTCGAAACTGTTCGACAAGGCTCTCACGATGCTTCAGCGGGCCAATATTGTCATCCCAGACGATCTGAGAGGTTTGCTGAAGTTTGGCAGAGTGACCAACACGTCCGCCATGGCCAACACCTTCGGATTCACCCCGGCGTTCTCGCAGCGTGGAATTGCGCTCGATGTCTACGGCCGCAATCCGGAGACCATGGCATGACCGCGCAGGACCTTTCGTCGCTCACGAAGAAACAGCTCATCGTGTTGGCTCGCGAGCGAAATATTGCCGGACGCTCCACAATGTCGAAGGCGCAACTGGTCGAGGCGCTTTCGTCGACGGAGCAGGACGTGAACCGGCCAGATCCAGCGCCGGACGCCTTTGCTGGTATCAACATTCCGGGTATATCTCCGAGCGATCGCGCGCAAGCAAGAGAGAAACGTGACGCGCTGTACTCACGGCTGAGTTCGTTTGTCGATACCGAGGTCCATTGTGCGTGGCGGAGTTCGGATGGCCACCCGTGTGGGCTACCGGTGACTGTCGGCTCGCCAACCTGCGGGCTGCACGGAGACGGTACGACCTTTGATTGCGCCATTCCGCTCACGGGTCAGCTCGGGTTCAGCGCGTGGCCACGTCTATTGCGTCAGCTTTCGCTGGCGACATACGACACCGACATTTTCGGACTCGACCCTGTCATCGCGGAGATGGTGTGGCACGTTGTCAACATGTTGTATTTCGACTACTTCAGGGTCGATGTCGAAGGCATTGAGAACATTCCGATGGAAGGGGGGGCCGTCCTTGTGGCGAATCATGGAGCTGCGGCACTGCCATACGACGGTGCAATGCTAGGCCTCTCGGTCATGAATGAGGCAGAAATACCGCGACGGGTCAGGGTCATAGGGACCGAGATTTTCAACATGCTTCCGGGAGTCTCGCATCTGTATCGAAAGGCCGGAGGCGCCTACGCGGCACGGGAGGACGCCAGGGAACTTCTGGCGCGGGGGCATCTGCTTGGTGTGTTCCCTGAGGGGGAACGCGGGTTCATGAAGCCTGTCTGGGATGCGTACAAGGTTGGCAGGCTCGGCAGGGGCGGGTTTGCAGACCTTGCACAGGAGGCCTCCGTGCCCATCATTCCTGTGGCGATTGTCGGATCAGAGGAGGTCCACCCAACCGTCATGGTCTCAAAGCGGCTCGCCATGCTCGTAAAACTGGTTTTTCCGGAGCAACGCCTTGACGCTGTTGCGATCGCGCTCAACCCTGTGCCGCTGCCGATCCGTTGGCGCATCCGCTTCCTTCCGCCCGTGGAACCGACCGCGCCAGGTCACGAACTCGATTCCCTCGATCAGCTGGAACTCGCGGAGAACGTGCGCGTCACCATCCAGACCGCCCTCGACGACATCCTCTCCACCCGCCGCACCGCCTTCTAGCTGTATTGCTTCGGGAGGTTGTTGACGTGTAGATAGGTGAGCCTCCTCTGGTTGAGTGGTATTTGCACACACCAAACAATCAAAGGAGGCTGTTGTGCACGCTAATGCCCCATTGACCCCGACGGGTCGCAGAATCTTGTGTGAACGGATTGAGAAGGGTCGCCCTATTGCCCATATTGCTGCTGAGATGGGGGTTTCTCGTCAGACGGCATCGAAGTGGTGGAACAGGTATCTTGACGAGGGTGACGCCGGTCTGGTTGATCGCCGTTCTGTTCCTCACCGGTCTCCGAACCGTCTGTGTCAACGCACAGAACGGCGGATCATTGGGCTTCGTGTCAATCGCAGGTGGGGCCCGGCACGGATAGCTGGCCATCTGGGGCTTGTGTGTTCAACGGTGTGGCGGGTTCTGGTTCGTTACGGCCTGTCTCGTCTTCGATATCTTGATCCGTCGTCAGGGCGGGTGATCCGTCGTTACGAGAGGGCTGTTCCTGGTGAGCTGG
>SMXV01000079.1 GCA_004356175.1 Acidobacteriota bacterium | reverse complement strand
GCTTTCGCAGCGTCGATTGCCTCAACCATGGATACAGGAATACCGACCGCCCTGAGTTCGTCAACGAACTCAGTAAGCGTCGATATCACTCTCCGGCCGCTCCGCTACTGACATTCAGTCCGAGCTCCTTGGCGGTTTTGTCGATATCGGTCTGATGTTTCAGGAGCACGTTGAGCGTCGCGGCCGTTGTTTCGTCTCCCAGTTCGTCGATTCCCAGCAACAGCAGGGTTCGGGCCCAGTCGATGGTCTCTGACACGGATGGTGTCTTTCGCATTGGCAGCTCCCGAATCGATGCCACGGTGCGAGCAATCTTGTCCGCGAATTGCTCAGGCAACTCAGGGACCTTCAGCAGAAGAATCTCACGTTCTCGCTCAATCGTTGGATACGGCACATGCAGGTAGAGGCATCGCCGTTTGAGTGCTTCCGAAAGCTCTCTCGTGTTGTTCGACGTGAGTACAACAAGTGGCTGGGTCACAGCCTCAATTGTCCCAAGCTCAGGAATCGTCACCTGGAACGAGTCCAGTACCTCAAGCAGGAGCGCCTCAGTCTCAACTTCAATGCGGTCGGCCTCATCTATGAGCAACACAACAGGTTCGCTCGAGCGGATCGCTGTGAGCAGAGGACGCTCAAGCAGGAATGCCTCCGAGAATATGTCTCCCTCAAGGTCGTCCCACTCTGCTCCCTCGTCCGACTGAAGCCTCAACAGCTGCTTGTGATAGTCCCACTCGTACAAGGCCTTCGCTTCATCCAGGCCCTCGTAACACTGGAGACGAACGAGGCGTCTGCCGGTTGCCTTCGCCATGGCAAGCGCGAGCGCGGTCTTTCCGACACCAGCGGGACCTTCGGCCAGGATTGGCTTGTCCAGCTTTGAGGCGAGAAACACGACCTGTGCTATCCGGTCGTCCGCCAAGTACCCGACCTCGCCGAGGGAGTCACGGACATCAGTGGGCGTGCTCCAGTTGTATGTCATGCCGGAATGTTAGGGAAGTGCAGTTGTCGACGGTTCCGTCAACAAAATACGCTGCAGATAGTGGCGCGCGGCTCTACAACACGACGAGATCGTCGCGGTGGATGACCTCGCCGCCAATGACATCACTGTGGCTGCCCGCAGCCTCCCTCAGGACATCGGCGGAGAGACGTGTAATGCCCTTTGCAACCAATATATGACCTGCGCCGAACACTTCCACAGCGTCACCGGCCACGAAGTCGCCTTCGACCTTGGAAACGCCGACGGCAAGCAGCGAGCCTCCGCCGCCACGAATTGCACCGACAGCGCCCGCGTCAATCGTTATCTCACCTCGCGCCGCAACGCCAAAGGCGATCCAAAGTTTACGGGCCGGAAGTGGTTGCCGCCGCGGGCCTATCCATGTGCCAACGGTGTTGCCTGCAACCGCTTCCGCGACAAGATCAGGCATGCCAGCATCAACAATGACCGTCGGAATGCCCGAAAACGCTGCCATGCGAGCTGCCGCGATCTTGGTTGTGACGCCCCCCGACCCAAAAGTCCCTGTCGCCGTTGTTCGCTCGATCCGATCAAGCACGCTATCGGAATGCTCCACCGCGGAGAGCAGCTTGGCATCGGGCATCGTGCTCGGGTCTTCGGAGAAGAGACCCTCCGTGTCCGTAAGGATTACCAACATTCCCGCGCCCACGAGATGGGCTGTCAGCGCCGCAAGCCGATCATTGTCGCCGAGTTTGAGTTCATCAACAACAACGGTGTCGTTCTCGTTTACAACCGGTATCACCCCGAGCGACAGCATCCGCTCCAGCGCCGCGCGCGCGTTGAGGTACTGCGACCTGTTTCCGAGGACATCCTTTGTAAGCAACACTTGGGCAACTGACAGGCCACTGTCGGCAAAGTGGCCCGCGTAGCTCTGGACAAGTTTTGTTTGACCAATGGCAGCTGCGACCTGTAGACCGGCCACATCCGTGGGTCGTTCCGACAGGCCGAGGGTTGGAAGCCCGGCAGCTATAGAACCAGACGTCACAAGTACTGGCGGATGGCCACTGTTCGCCAAATCGACAATCTGGCGAACAACTCGCCGCACCGCTTCTTCGTCGAGACCACCAGAAGGAGCGGTGATGCTTGAGGAACCGACCTTCACAACAACGGGTCTGCCCTCGGCCACTGGCTTCCTCATGCGTCGTCCTCGGTCGGTTCAAAGGTCTCGAAAACGTTGTTGTGCTCAGAGGGAGGGTCGAATGTGAAGACAATGCCTCCGATTTCTACATCGTCGCCCGGCTCGGCACCCACCTCCTCAAGCGCTTTTGCAATTCCGCTTGTGACGAGGCGCTCGGCAACAAAGTCCGCTGCGTCAGGGTCCGTGAGATCGGACAGGTTCACCGCTCTCACAGCGGAGATTCCCTCCACGAGCCAACGCCCACGCGACCGGTGAACTGTGAATTCGTCGTTCAGCGGACGATGGAGAATGTACCCCTCGCGTTTTGGTGTTTCACGTTCGACAGTGCCAACGACATCAGCAATGTGGAACATCAATGCGTCGATCCCTTCTCCGGTCAGTGCCGAAAACTCATCGGCCTCAACGCCGAGATCGAGGTCTTCAAGATCCCTAGAGTCGACCGTGTCCACCTTCGACACCGCAATCACGCGGGGGCGACGTGCCAACTCGGAGTCATGTGATTCAAGCTCGTTGAGCAGAACCTCGAGCTGACGTTTTGGCGAATCGTCCTGGAGACTCGACGGGTCGAGCAGGATTACAAGAGCCCGTGCTCGCTCGGTGTGCCTGAGAAAGTCGTGACCAAGACCCTTACCGTCCGCCGCTCCTTCGATGAGGCCAGGGATGTCAGCAAGTACCAGCTCACGCTCGCCAACGGTGACAACACCAAGGTTCGGTGTAAGCGTCGTGAACGGGTAGTCGGCAATCTTGGGCTTCGCCGCCGACACCCGCGCAATGAGCGTCGACTTGCCTGCATTCGGGTAACCAATGAGCGCTGCGTCGGCAAGTAGCTTCATCTCGAGAACGAGATCTGTCTCCTCCCCGTACTCCCCCTGTTCCGAGAATGTTGGGGCCTTCCGCTTCTGTGTGACAAACGCTGCGTTGCCCCTGCCACCCTTCCCTCCGCGCGCAACAAGAACTTCCTGACCGTCCTCAACGAGGTCAGCAACAGTGACGCCGTCCGGGTCGCGGACGGTCGTGCCGAGTGGGACAGGTAGGAACATCCGGTCACCACGTTTTCCGTGGCGAAAATCGCCCTCGCCATGTGTCCCACTTGGAGCTTTCCAAATCGGATGGCGCTCGTAGCGCAGCAGCGTCGGCACAGAGTTGTCGGCAATGAGATATACGTCTCCGCCGGGACCGCCAGATCCACCGTTGGGTTTTCCCTTCGGCAGACCCTTTCGTCTCAGGAAGGAAGCCACTCCAGCGCCGCCGTCCCCTGCCCGAACCTTGATGGAGACGCGATCAATGAACATGCTGAAACGATAAAGGAGTCAGGAGCGACTCTGCCGTACGTGACAACCGAGCGAAGGGCTCAGCTCGATTCGTCGACAAGCACGCTCACCTGGCGGCGTCCGCGGCGAGTGCCATACTTGACCGTGCCAGGAAGCAGAGCGAAAAGCGTGTCGTCTCCGCCTCGGCCGACGTTGTCGCCTGGATGAATACGAGTGCCACGCTGGCGGACAATGATTGCTCCGGCATTGATTACCTGTCCGTCGAAGACCTTGGGACCAAGTCGTTTCGCCGCGGAGTCGCGACCGTTTCGTGAGGAACCGCTTGCTTTCGTTTTCGACATGACTACGCCTCCTTGTCACCGGAGTCGGTCGACGCTTTCGCGGCCTTCTTTTTCGGTGAAGCGGTCCTGATCGTCAAGACCTTGATTGTGGTGTACTTCTGCCTGTGACCCATCCGGCGTCGATACCCCGTCTTGTTCTTGTACTTGAAGATGTCGAGTTTGGGACCATGGGAGTCACCAACCACTTCAGCCGTGACCGTCGCCTTTTTCAGTTTGGCAGGATCCGAGACAATGCTGCCATCGTCAGCAACGATTAGCAGCGGCGTAAAGGACACCTCGTCGGTCTCCTTGATGCGTTCGATCGAGATCACATCGCCTTCGTGAACTTTTGTCTGCTTTCCGCCTGCGCGGATAATCGCGTACATGATTGGTCAATAGTCTTTCAGTGGAGTTTCAATGGGTACGAGAACCCCATCGGGAACTTCGCAGAAGTGTATCAGTCTCCAGCGCACAGTTCTCAGTTTCGGAGGAAGGGGGCCTCCAATAACTGATGTCTGGTACCGAATCTGCACAGGGTCGAGACCGCTCAGCGGGGTGCCATGAGCTCCGGGGCTCGGAATCGTCCTGAGGTAGGCGCCCACCGGTCCGCAGTTTTGTGCGTTTCTTACACGGATTTGGACAGGAAGCGTCCTTCGCTCCCCTCTCTGACCTGCGTCAGCCGGAGGCGAACTCGTCCCGCGGAGAGAGAAAGATCAGAAGCGGAACTCGTTTGCTGGCACGGGGTGTAGCGCGTCATGGTGCCGATCCTGGGTTACTCCGCATCTTGAGTCTTCCGATGTTCTGCTGACTAGAGACCAGGTACCAGAAACCGGAGACTTCGGCCGCCCTCAGCTCTCCTCGGTCGCGCCTGCGTCGTGGGCCGGAACACCTGTCGCTGCGGCTTCTTCATGCAACAGGACTCCCCTGCCACCGCAAACCTCGCATGTCTCGGAGAATGACTCGAGAAGACCGGCAGACACGTTCTTCCTTGTCATTTCGACCAGGCCAAGGTGCGAGACATCGAACACCTGTGTTCGGGTCTTGTCCTTGGCTAGGTGCTCCTTGAGCCGTCGAATCACTGCTTCTTGATGTTTTGTTGACTCCATGTCAATGAAGTCGATCACAATGATTCCGCCGATGTCACGGAGTCTGAGCTGACGGGCAATCTCCTCGGCCGACTCCAGGTTGTTCTGGAGAACGGTCTCTTCAAGGTTTGACGACCCGACGAAGCGACCGGTATTCACGTCCACAACAGTGAGCGCCTCTGTACGGTCGATGACCAGATGCCCGCCGGATGGAAGCCACACGCGCCGATCGAGCGCTTTGCGAAGCTGGTCCTCAACGTGGTACCGCTCGAACAGAGCAAGGTCGTCCGTGTACAACGTCACCTTCTCAACCAAGTCGGCCTCTGTCCCCGCGAGGTACTCGAGCACTTGTTTGTGGATCTCCACATTCTCGATGAGCAACCTGCGGAAATCACGGGTGAAATGCTCCCGAATGACTCGAATGACGAGTGGTGGCTCCTGGTACAACACGGCTGGAGCTGATACGTCCTTGCGTCTTGCGTCGATGTCATCCCATATTGCCTTTAGCCTGTCGATGTCACCCTTGAGGTCCTCCTCCGTTGCACCTTCCGCTGCGGTACGAACGATGATCCCTGTGCCCTTTGGTCGAAGTTCGCCGATGACTTCACGTAATCTGCGTCGTTCGTCATCCGGAAGCCTGCGAGAAATTCCGCGGACGTCCTCGCTCGGAGCAAGCACCAGATACCGTCCAGCAAGGCTTATCTGATTCGTGAGGCGAGCACCCTTGTGACCCATGGCATCCTTGACAACTTGCACCAGAACGGTCGAGCCCGTATGAAGCGCGTTCTCTATGCGTCGCGGCTTGCCACCGAGGCCGTGATCTGACCAGTTGAGGTCTCCAGCGTACAAGACGCCATTCTTGCCCTCGCCGAAGTCAACGAACGCCGCTTCCATTCCTGGAAGGACGTTGCGAACGTTGCCGACGTAGACGTTGCCGACGATTGACTGAGTACCCGACTTTGCCACATAATGCTCGACAAGTACAGGCCCCTCGAGGACGACAATTTGTGTCTGTGTCGGGGTCTCGCGTACGAGCATCTGCTTGCGCGCTGTCTCGGGCGGCTCGATGATTTCCATCGGTGGGCGCCGTCTCGAGGGAGCGGGCCGCCCGCCGGTTCTCGGCTTGCGTTTGGACTGGGATTGCTTACGAGACTTCTGCTTTGTGGCAGTTCCTGTGGATGCTCTCTGTTCAGTCGGCGTGAACTTGCGGATGACAACTTCTTTGCCATCGACGACTCGGACCTGACGGTCCTCTGCGGCGTCCCCTCTGCGAATGATTGTGGCGGTCTTCTTTGTGAAGATACCCATGCGTCAACTCCTTCGAGTTCCCGATTGACCGGGAGCGTGGTCGGTCCAATCCAGAACACACTCTGCTCGGTCGATGTACGCGCGTGCGCGTTTCGAGGCGATTCGCAAGAGTTTGGGAGCCAGCGCAGTGATGAGACACTTCGTACTGTCGGAAGTGTCCGGTTCGCGAGTCGGTTTGTCGATTCATCAACAACGCTACGAGCGATTGGGCGCTGGCCATACCCATCCTGGGTCGGAAAACTTACTGCCGCGGATGCGGCGTGATGGCGTAAGGATAACGACCCAACGCAGCAAGTACGACCATTACCTGAGTGATCTGTCGCTGAGATGGTGTCTGGGTGTCTCCGTGGCATGGGAATCATCTGGCAAGGACGCACAACAAAGGCGCAGTCTGGACTGCATCTAGGCAGAGAGCGACACCAGCTGCGTCGCGGACCGGAAAGACACGGCAGTCAATTCTGCGAAGGACCACTTGCAAGCGGAAGTTCTGGCTGTGACACCTCTGTCGGGTCGAAACACCGCCGACAGCGAGCCTCATAGGAGTCCGTGGCGCCGAGAACAACAAGCTCTTCGGATTGGACGACACGCTGGGTGAAGAGCCCCGGACCG
>SMXV01000078.1 GCA_004356175.1 Acidobacteriota bacterium | reverse complement strand
GGTCGAATCCCAGGAATGAAACCACCCTGGCGTTGGATCATGTCGGCCTGACGCTCGGGGTCGAATTGGATTGCGGTATAGAAGTATGTGAAGAACACAACGAGGAACGCAAGCAAGAAGATGTACCAGAGGCTCGGCGAGAACCCTATACCGGACGTCGAAAGCATGTTCTGGTCTATCCAGTTGCGGATACTTGCACCCCATCCGGTTGACGGAAGTGCTGAAGAGAGCAGCGCAGGGAAGTACATGATCGAAGTTGCGAAGATGACCGGAATCACTCCAGCCATATTCACCTTAAGAGGGATATAGGTCGACTGACCGCCCATCACCTTTCGCCCGCGCACACGTTTCGAGAACTGCACAGGTATTCGTCGCTGACCCTGTTCGATGAAGATAATTCCGACGGTCAGTGCAAGCATCGTGCCGAGAATGATGATGAACTGGTACGACTGCGAGTTTGCATTCAGGATCGCAAGCTGGCTCGGAATCTGACTGATGATCGATACAAAGATCAGCAACGACATGCCGTTCCCGATGCCACGCTGTGTGATGAGCTCGCCCATCCACATGAGCAGCGCAGTACCAGCCGTCATCGTCACAACGATGATCACAACGTTACGGGGAGTGAAATTCGGGATGAGGTCGACGCCACCGGTGAACTGCCCGCTGTGAAACAGATACGCGAACCCGGTCGACTGGAGCAACGCGAGAATCACGGTTGCATAGCGGGTCCACTGCGTGATGATTTTACGGCCATGCTCGCCCTCCTCCTGGAGGGCTTGCAGCTTCGGAATCACAACGGTGAGGAGCTGGAGGATGATTGACGCGGTGATGTACGGCATGATGCCGAGTGCAAAGATTGAGAGCTGAGTTAGGGCACCACCGGAGAACAAGTTCAGCAAGCCAACGAAACCCGACTGTTCTGCCTGATCCGCAAAATCTCGCACGGCCAGGAGGTCGACTCCCGGCACGGGAATCGTTGCACCAAGTCTGTAGAGCGCAAAAATGAACAGGGTGAAAAGGATCTTGTTGCGCAGGTCGCGAATTCGGAAGGCGTTCCTGAAGGCGGTAAGCATGTGGTTCCTGGTGTCAGTTGGTGGTACTGGTTGAAAGGTGTTGATCTGCGAGGCTGTCTGCCAACGTGCAGACTACGGTATTCCTACGGGAACGAGAACACCGCGCGTGGCCAAACATTGCCACCTACTTGTCAATCACTTCGATTGAACCGCCAGCAGACTCAATCTTTTCGACGGCGCTCATGGAAAATGCGTGCGCTTGCACCGTCAATTTGACGGAGAGCTCGCCTTCACCAAGCACCTTGATCTTGCCACGATGTTTGGCAATGCCAGCACTGCGAAGATCGTCAGGACCGATGACGGATCCAGCCTTGAACTCCGAGAGACGCTCGACATTGACCACGGTGAACTCGACTCTGTTCGGATTCTTGAAACCCTTGAGTTTCGGAATACGACGCTGAAGGGGCGTCTGACCGCCCTCAAATCCTTGGCGAACCTTGCTTCGAGCCTTCAGACCCTTTGTCCCACGTCCGGCGGTCTTACCTCTTCGGCCAGCCTCGCCTCGTCCAACACGAATCTTGCGCTTCTTTGATCCCGGTGCGGGTCGCAGGTGATGGAGTTGCATCAGATTTCCTCTACTTCAAGAAGGTGTTTGGCGCGGAAGACCATGCCGCGAACACTTGGATTGTCGTCGTGTTCAACCGAAGAGTTGATCCGTCCGAGACCAAGACTTTCCACGGTCGCTCTCGTCTTCGGCTTCTCGCCGATGAGGCTGCGCCGTAGCGTAATTTTGAGCTTCCCAGCCATTGTCAGACCTTCGTCCTTGCCAACTCAGACGAGTTGTATGCCGCGAGTAGCGCAGGAGGAAAGATTTCCTCCGCACGTTTGCCGCGTGCTTTTGCAACCACGTCTGGACGCAACTGGCCTCGCAGTGCGTTCACTGTTGCTTTCGCAACATTGATATGCGTTGCGGATCCGAGCGATTTCGACAGGATGTTGTTGACTCCAGCAGCCTCAAGAATCTGACGTACGGCACCACCGGCGATAACACCCGTTCCTGGTGCAGCAGGCTTGAGCATCACACGGCTCGCGCCCTGGACACCGATTACCTCATGGATGATCGTCTGGCCAGCCATTGGCACGTCGAACATGTCCTTGCGAGCGAGTTCGAATGCTTTCTGAATCGCGGCAGGCACTTCTTTTGCCTTGCCATAGCCAATACCGACACGACCCTTGCCGTCTCCTACAGCAACAAGGGCAGTGAAGGAGAACCGTCGTCCTCCCTTGACAACCTTTGAAACCCTGTTGATCGTGATTACGCGCTCGTCAAACTCCGGCACGTCGCGATCTCTGCGGTCGCGACGGTCGCGTCTGTCGCGGCCTCCGCGGCCACGGCCTCGATCTCCGCCACCGCCGCCAGGGCGACCACGGCCGCGATCCTGGGACTTTGGCCCCTGTCTCCCTGCCGGACTCTTGGCACCTGACGGTTTTTTGTCTTGTGCCGGAGCGGCATCCTTCGATGTGTTTTGATCTGTGGTCATTCGGTGCTCCTAGAACTCAAGACCGGTTTCGCGGGCTGCATCGGCAAGGGCTCTGATCCGACCATGGTATTTGAAACCACCACGATCAAACGAGACCTTCGACACACCAGCATCCTTGGCGCGGGCAGCAACAAGAATGCCGACCTCAGATGCCGTGTCGACTGTGAGAGACTTGCCTTTGACAGCCGACTCCTGTGACGATGCCGACGCGATCGTTGTGCCGTTGACGTCATCGATGACCTGCGCGTATATGTGTTTGTTGCTTCTGAAGACGGCAAGGCGTGGCTGGGCAGCGGTGCCCTGTACTGACTTGCGTACCCTGAAGTGTCTGCGACGCCGTGCGTCTGTGCGGGTACCTCTCATGCGGATACACCTGCCTTGCCTGCCTTGCGTCGCACGTGCTCGTCCTTGTAGCGAATGCCTTTGCCCTTGTACGGCTCTGGTGGTCGCACAGCGCGAACGTTGGCTGCGACCTGGCCAACCTTCTGTTTGTCAATTCCGCTGACGATGATCGTTGTCGGTTCCGGAACCTCAAAGGTCACGCCCTCCGGAGCTTCAAGCTGAACAGGATGGGAGAATCCGACCTGGAGTTCGAGAGTGTTGCCCTTGAGCGCAGCACGATAGCCGACGCCAACGGCCGTTAATTCCTTGACGTACCCCTCTGTGACTCCCACAACCATGTTGGCTATGAGCGCACGAGTCAACCCGTGCAGCGCCCTGTTCTGACGTTCATCATTCTCACGAGAGATCCGTACAACGCCATCATCTGTCGTCACCGTGATTGCGCTGTTGACCCACTGCGTGAGCGTGCCCTTTGGGCCTTTCACAACAACATCCGTGCCCTGCATTGTCACTTCAACACCTGCGGGCAGGATGATTGGGCTGTTTCCTATGCGACTCATGTCACCACACCCTGCACAAAACTTCGCCGCCGACGTTGCGACGCCTGGCGTCTCTGTCCGTCATGACACCAGCCGATGTGGAAACAATCGAAACACCAAGACCGCGCTTTACCGGCGGGATGTCTCTTGCTCCAGAGTAAACACGACGCCCTGGCTTCGACACCCGCTGGATGTCGTTAAGGACGCGCTGGCGCTCTACGCCGTACCGAAGAGTGACGACAAGCTCAGTGCCAACGGAGCCATCCTGTGTCTTCCAGCCATCGATGTAGCCCTCCTCGGAGAGAATGCGTGCGATCTCCTCCTTGAGCTTCGAAGACGGCATTGTGGTCTCTGGATGGAGCGCGCGGTTCGCATTCCTGATCCTCGTGAGCATGTCAGATATAGGGTCTGTGTACATTCTTACCACGACGCCTTTCTGATTCCTGGCAACTCGCCAAGGTGCGCCATGTCGCGCAGCGCAATGCGAGAAATACCGAACTTGCGGTAGTAGCCGCGTGGGCGCCCACTGACGGCGCACCGGTTCCGGTAACGCGTAGCGCTTGCGTCGCGAGGCATCTTTGCGATCTTGGCATACGCCTCGCGCTTCTCCTCGTATGACGCCTCTGGGTCCTTGATGACCACGAGAAGCTCAGCACGCCGCTCGGCGTACCGAATGATGATCTCTTTGCGTTTGTTGTTCTTGGCGATTTTGGATGTTTTCGCCATCAGGCACCTACCTGCTGTCGACGGAATGGGAACCCGAACGCACTCAGGAGGGCATCCCCCTGGGCGTCAGTCTCCGCGGTGGTCACCAAGGTGATGTCCATACCACGGATCTTCATAACTTTGTCGTAGTCAATCTCTGGGAAGATCAGTTGCTCGTTAACTCCGAAACTGTAATTGCCTCGCCCATCAAACCCCTTCGGGCTGAGACCGCGGAAATCTCGTATGCGTGGAATCGCAAGCGCAATGAGCCGATCAAGGAACTCCCACATGCGCTCCCCACGCAACGTGACGGATGCGCCGATCGCCTGACCCTCACGGATCTTGAAGTTGGACACAGATTTGCGTGCCTTGTTCACCTTCGGCTGTTGACCGGTGATGGTACGGAGGTCTTCGACGACGCCGTTGATCAGCTTAGAGTCTGCAGCAGCATCGCCTGCACCCATGTTGACGACGATCTTCGTCATGCGCGGAACCTGCATGACGTTGCCAAGGCCGAGTTGCTTTTGGAGCTCCGCACGAATCTCGTCGTTATATTTCTCTTTCAGACGTGGTGACATTACAAATCACTCCCGCATCTTCTACACACTCTGACCTTGTTGCCGTCCTCATCGAACCGTGCACCGATTTTCGTCGGGCCGCACTCCTTGCACACGATCATCACGTTTGATGCGTTGATTGGCATGTCCTTGTCGATGATGCCGCCAGTGTTGGCTTCACCCGTTGCACGCTGATGACGCTTGGCCGTTGCCACACCCTCAACGATTATTCGGTTGTCCTTGGGGAACACTTTGGCAATCTTTGATTCCGTGCCTGCGTCCTTGCCCGAAATGACCATCACCGTGTCTCCGCTGCGTAGTTTCATCACAGCACCTCCGGTGCAAGCGAAACGATGCGCATGAACTTCTTGTCCCTGAGCTCTCTGCCAACGGGTCCAAAAATACGGGTTCCGCGTGGTTGCTTCTGATCGTCGATCAGCACACACGCGTTTTCGTCGAACCGAATGTATGAGCCGTCCGATCGACGGATCTCCTTACGTGTCCGGACCACAACGGCCTTGACAACTTCGCCCTTCTTGACGCTTCCGCCAGGGGTTGCTGCTTTCACCGTTGCAACGATGACATCGCCAATCGAGGCATACCTGCGGCCTGAACCACCAAGAACACGGATCGTGAGAACCTCGCGTGCACCCGAGTTGTCAGCAACTTTGAGACGTGACTCCTGTTGAATCATCTCGCGCGCTCAACAATCTGCTCTATGCGCCATCTCTTCGACTTTGAGAGTGGGCGGGTTTCGACGATACGGACCGTGTCGCCAACGTTGGCGTCGTTTGTCTCGTCATGGACGTGAAACCTCTTGCGAACGGGAATGATCTTGCCATACCGTGGGTGTCGCTTCTGATCGCGGACTTCAACGGTGATAGTCTTGTCACGGCTATCAGACACGACGATTCCGACACGAACCTTGCGGCGTGCGCGTTCCATCTATGCCTCCTCCTGCTGTGATTGCCAGGCAGCAATTTCTTGCTCACGCATAATCGTTGCCACACGGGCAACATCGCGTTTGACCTTTTTCATTCTTGACGTGTTGTCGAGCTGGTTGGTGACGTGCTGAAACCGAAGGTTGAAGATTTCTTCCTTCGACTCGTCGAGCTTTTCACCGAGCTCTTCGTAGTTTAGCTTGCGAAGCTCAGTGGCGTTCATACAGCTTCCCTCTTTATGAATTTCGTCTTGACAGGCAGCTTGTGTGCCGCGAGGCGCAACGCTTCGCGAGCGAGTTCCTCATCGACACCTGCCATCTCAAACATCACGCGACCTGGCTTGATGACTGCTACCCAGTACTCCGGGTTTCCTTTTCCAGAACCCATACGGGTCTCGGCAGGTTTCTCCGTGATCGGCTTGTCAGGGAACACTGTGATCCACACCTTGCCACCACGTTTGATTTTGCGGGTCATCGCGATACGTGCAGCTTCGATCTGGCGCGACGTGAGCCAACCGCGTTCTTGGGCCTGCAATCCATACTCCCCGAAGGAGACCTTCGTGCCAGCCTTTGCGTTGCCTTTGTTGCGCCCGGTCTGAACCTTGCGATACTTTGTCCGCTTCGGCATAAGCATTAGGACTCACCGTCCTTTGTCGTGTCGTCTGCCACGGCCTCATCTGAGCCAGTCTTGTCCGACACGGATTCGTTCTTTGCAGAGGAGTCTTCGGTTCCAGACGCAACGTCCAAGGTTGTCACCTCGGCATCGGCCGCAGCGTCTGGCGCCGCTTTTGACTGGTCCTGCGAGGTCGATGCTGCATCACGAGCCTCTTCGAGGTCTGCCTTCGCGTCCGCCGTACTGACCCTCTTGCCGCCGCCCGCCTCGATGAGACGTTTGCCGCCACCAGCTTCAATGATGCGAGGCTCTTTCGGTCCAGCCGCTGCTTCAGCACGCGACTTGACTGACTTGCGACGGCCACGATCCTGACGTGAGTCTGCGGTGGACATGTCAGACGATCCGAACCGTTTCATGATGTCACCCTTGTAAATCCACACCTTGATGCCGATCGCGCCGACCGTCGTCTCAGCAGTTGCCTGACCAAAGTCAATGTCTGCACGCAACGTGTGCAGTGGAACTCGACCCTCGAGGTACCACTCGCGGCGGCCCATGTCAGCGCCTCCGAGGCGGCCAGATGCCTGAACACGGACGCCCTCGGCGCCAGCTTTCAGGGCCGTAGCGACCGTCCGCTTCAGTGCACGTCTGAACGAGACACGTCCTTCAAGCTGGTCGGCAACACTGCGTGCAAGCAGTACCGC
>SMXV01000077.1 GCA_004356175.1 Acidobacteriota bacterium | reverse complement strand
GGGGTTTCTATTGGTTCCATGCGGGTGAGCGTAGTCGCTGCCGAACCCGTGGTATAGTCGAACACATGTTCGACTATACCACCAATGGCGCTGCGTATCTGAACGAGCTCAACACGCAACAGCGTGATGCGGTCCTTCATTCTGATGGCCCACTACTCGTGATAGCGGGGGCCGGATCCGGAAAGACTCGCACGCTCGGCGCCCGCGTTGCTCACCTGATCGATCGCGGCGTCGCTCCAGACCGTGTCCTCCTTCTCACGTTCACTCGTAGAGCCTCTGCAGAAATGCTCAAGCGAGTAGCTTCATCAATCGAGAGTCGTGCGGACGGCCGAGTGTGGGGAGGCACGTTCCACTCGATCTCCAACCGTCTGCTGCGCGAGTATGGTCGTGCGGTTGGCCTCGAAGATGGATTCACAGTTATCGATCGGTCTGATACAGAGTCTCTGTTCGGCATGCTGCGAACCGAACATGGTTTTGGCACCGCCAAGGTCCGCTTCCCGCGCAAGGAAACGATTGCCGCAATCTATTCTCGTGTGGCAAATGCCCAGTCGCAACTCTCCGAGACGCTGAAGACCCGTTTTCCGTGGTGTCAGGACCATGGGGAAGATCTCAGGCAGCTGTTCGTTGCATACACCGAGCGGAAACGTGAACACAACGTCATCGACTACGACGATTTGCTGTTGTACTGGCGAGCGCTGCTCGTCTCAGACGCTGGTGACGCGGTTCGAGGGCGGTTCGATCACGTGCTTGTCGATGAGTATCAGGACACGAACCTTGTGCAATCAGAGATTCTTCGTTCGTTGTGCGGGCTGCACGGAAATCTCACTGTCGTGGGTGATGATGCACAGTCGATCTACTCGTTTCGTGCTGCTCGAGTTGAGAATATTCTTGGGTTCAGTGATGAGTACGAGGGTGCCACGGTTGTTGTTCTTGACCAGAACTACCGCTCCACGCCTGAGGTACTTGCGGTTTCCAATGCCGTCATTGGAGCATCGGACGCGGCGTTTGATAAGCAGCTCTGGACCGAGCGACCGGCTGGACCGGTACCGGATCTGGTGACATGTTTCGACGAGACGGCCCAGGCCGACTGGGTCTGCGACCGGGTTCTAGCCATGCGCGAGCAGGGCATAGATCTCAGAGATCAGGCTGTTCTGTTCCGCACAGGACACCACTCCGATGGTCTCGAAATCGAGCTGGCCCGCCGAAATATTCCGTTCGTTAAGTTCGGCGGCCTGAAGTTTCTTGAAGTCGCACATGTGAAAGACTTGCTTTCGCTTCTGAGGATTCTTGATAATCCGAGAGACGAACTCGCATGGATGAGGGTTCTGCTGATGCTTCCGGGTGTCGGCCCGGCAACGGGCAGCAAGATTCTTTCCCACATCCAGGACGTCGGCGCGTCTGCAGCTTCCGACGAAATGCGGGCGTTCCTGGCGTACGATCTTCCGGTGAACAGGGAGACAGGAGAGGCGCTCGGTCTGCTGCGAGATGTACTCGCCGACTGTCTCGGTGGTGGCGACAATGAGCAAAGTCCATCGACGCAGATCGACAGACTTTGGGACTTCTGTAACGCAGTATTTGACCAACGGTATGACAACGCGGACGCGCGACTTGCCGATATCGAGCACCTTGCATCTCTTGCTGCGGACTATGGCACCCGATCGCGGTTCCTGACGGAGATCACTCTCGATCCTCCCAACAGCACGAGCGATCTCGCCGACACTCCATATCTCGACGACGACTATCTCATACTGTCGACGATCCACTCGGCCAAGGGTGGAGAGTGGAGGTCGGTCATTGTCATCCATGCAGCTGACGGCAACATTCCATCTGATATGGCGCTGGGGGAACCGGGCGGTCTCGAGGAGGAGCGCAGGTTGTTATACGTCGCGTTGACGCGCGCAAAGGACCATCTTGCCGTCACAGTGCCGCAGCGGTTCTATCACCACAGGCGATCATCGAACGGAAACCACACGTACGCGCTGCCAAGCAGATTCCTCGACCCGGCAAAAGACACCTTCATGGAGTCCGCGACCGGCGCACCCGAGGATGTCCCTGGCGACTCATGGCGGACACCCGGCAAGGACACAGTCGGCTCTGCCCTATCAACCCTCTGGACCTGAGGACCCCAAGGTTCACACGTTTGGGATCACTGTTGGGATCCAGAGGGCGCATTGTTCGAGGGCAAGTCGTGAGGCTTTCTCCCATGGGGCGAGGGCGGGCCAGACGTGGGGCATCTCATCGGCGACATGAATCGTGTGCTGCACGCCGTCTCGTTCAGCATGTTCCGCGAGCCTGATCGAGTCGGCGAGAAGCATTTCTGCGGCGCCAACGTGGATCAACATCGGAGGAAAACCGCTGAGATCTGCCTTCAGTGGCGAAGCCTCTGGATTGTCGATGTCGTCGGCGTCGACGTACCAGTCGTTCGACGATGTCATTTCGCGCACAGGCAGGTAGTCCGTCGGCGCGTTGGTCACATTGGTATGGGACGTGTGTGTGAGGTCGACATATGGGGAGAACAGAATCAAACCGGCTGGCATGGGAAGCGACTCGCTGCGTGCACGGTGAACCAGCGCGAGAGCAAGGCCACCGCCCGCGGAATCTCCCGCAATAATCAGCTCGGCCGGGATGATTCCTGAGTCGAGAAGCTGTCGATACGACGCAATGGCATCATCAACCGCGATAGGGAATCGGTACTGCGGCGCAAGCCTGTACGCAGGCGTAATCGCCCGTGCGCCAGTGCGTTCCACGAGGCGTGCTATGTGTTCGCGATGAGTCCCTGGGTTCCCAAACAGATACCCGCCTCCGTGGAAGTAAAGGATTGTCGCTCTCGGTGTTGTCGTTCCGACTCTGTCATATTGGTCGCCCGTGCGGGGTCCTCCATCCCAAGGCTTGATGTGAACCGTGCCGACAATTGAACCGGACAGCGGCGTCTTGAAGTGGAGGCCAATGGTTGCGACCAGGGGATCATCTTTGGCGCTCGCTGCTGCGGCGATTCCGCTACGAGCCGCGGCCACCGCCCACTCTGTGCGCCAAGCCCACGACGGGAGCGTGGGACCGAGTAGAAGCCGCGAGAGTGTCGCTTGCAGCAGTCCCACTACCGAAGCAATCCATATGCGAATAAGATGGGCTGGCGAGTGCACTGACCGAGGCTCCTTCGTTTGTGCCAATCTGAAGGCGATACACATGAAGCGTTTATAGCCTTTGGCGTGTCCAGACGGGTCCATGCCGGGAGCGCCCGTCCCTCTTGTAGGAGTCAAGCATGTTGCTGCGATTTGTCGTCGCGCTCGGAGCTATCACCTTCTTGGGCACAGGTATCAGCATCTTATTCACGGAGACGTGTTCTTCCGTCAAATGGGGTATCCGCGGCGCCGAACGTGCGGGAACGTTTACTGCAACCTGTAGTGACGTCGTGCTTGAGGGTGCGATGAGCCAGTTCACTGCTGCTGGTCTCGCGATTCTTGCTGGCTGCGTGCTACTGGCAATCGTGGCTGTTCCCGTTGTTCGCAGGCGCACTGCAGCGACGAGCGACGTCACAAGTTGATCTGATCTGACAGCGCTTTAGGTGTCGCCACAGGCAGCTCGCACACCAGCTCCCTGCATACGTAGGCCAGTGAACTTGCTGAGCCGACGCGTCCTTGCAGGAGCGGAACAACCGTTGCGTCAGAACTACTCGACGCAAGCACGACGTTGGGCAGGAACGATTCCCAAACGACTCGCTCCAACTCTGTCCGACCCTCGTCCGGACCAACTAACGCTACCTCATTGACCCCCACCCCATGTGTCAACCAAACCGCAAGGCTGTATCCAGCGAACGTCGGATGGTGCAACGCGTCGTGCGACAAGGATTGCATCAGCCGGTCTGCTTCGACAATCGCACTCGTATCGCCCGTGTAGGACGCGTGAAGAAGCAGAGCCTCCAGGCCGAGCGCGTTGTCCGACGGCGTTGGACTGTCCTGGGTGTTGCGCGGCCTTGAGATGAGACGTTCTGCGTCTTCCCGAGTGCTGAAGAACCCCCCGCTCGAATCGACGAACTCGCTTCTGAGAATCTCGACGTGCTGCTCGGCTGCTTCATACCACTGCTCGTTTCCGGTTGCCTGGTACAAGACGTACAGCCCGACGGCGAGGGCGGCGTGGTCGTCGGCGAATGCAGGACTCCCTGGCCGGATCCGCCATGACCGTACGAGTTGACCATCGGGTGAAGCATCTGTGAGAAGAAACGTGGCTATTGATTCTGCTCGCTCCATGTAGCGTGGCTCACCGAGCACTGCACCTCCTTCGGCGAACGCTCGGATTGCGAGGGCGTTCCATGCTGAGACAATCTTGTCGTCGCGCCCCGGCTGCACACGCTTCGCCCTCACGGTTCTGAGACGGTCGTCGATTGACTTCCTGGCCTGCGCCAGTTCGTCTGGTGCGAGTCCGGTGTTGCGGGACACCGCTTCGATACTTGCGAAGCGATGAAGATTGTTTGCGCCTTCGAAGTTTCCGTCGGGTGTGGCGCCGTAGATTTCTGCCGCGAGATCTCTATCGTCGCCGAGCACTGAGCCGAGCTCATCCCATGTCCAGACAGCAAACTTTCCTTCGATTCCTTCGGAATCGGCGTCCTCGCCCGAGTGAAGGCCCCCGCGGGGGTCGGCCATCTCTCGGTCGAGGTAGTCGAGTACGTCGATCGCCACCTGGCGAAAGAGTTCAATGTCGGTCAGCTGCCATGCCCTCAGGTAGATTCGGGCGAGCTGTGCGTTGTCGTACAGCATCTTTTCGAAATGAGGCACATACCACGACGCGTCAACCGAGTAGCGAGCAAACCCGCCAACCAGATGGTCGTAGATTCCTCCGCGTGCCATTGCGGAAAGTTGACGTATCAGCATGTCCTTCGCAGATGCTCCTGCCGATGTACCGGGAATCAAGGCTGCCGCCCGAAGCAGAAGCTCAAGTGCAGGCGCCTGTGGAAACTTTGGTGCTCCGCCGAAGCCTCCGTTGACGCGATCGAAACCTGCTGCCATGCGAAGTATCGCGGTTTCAATGTCTTCGATGGTGGGTGCTGTCTGGAGTTCGGGTGCCCTTGCTTTGAGGCTGTCCGCAATCGTTATGGCCTGTTTGACGGCGTCATCGCGATCGGTGTCCCAGGCTCGCACGACGGCCGTCATAACATCGGTGAACGACGGGTGGCCCCCCATCGAAACCTTCGGAAAGTAGGTTCCGGCGTGGATTGGCATCTGGTCGGGCGTGAGGAAGATTGTCATTGGCCATCCACCACGACCCGTCGTTGCCGTGAGCACTCTCATGTATATCGCGTCGACATCTGGCCGCTCCTCTCGGTCGACCTTGACGTTCACGAAATGCTCGTTCATGAAGTTCGCGGTGTCGACGTCCTCAAACGATTCGTGAGCCATGACGTGACACCAGTGGCAGGTCGCATAACCGACCGAAAGGATCACTGGTACGTCGCGGGTGTTCGCTTCATCGAAGGCCTCGGGCCCCCACTCGTACCAGTCGACAGGGTTGTCCTTGTGTTGCAGCAGGTACGGGGAGGTGGCGTGCGCAAGTCTGTTCGACATCAGGCCACTAATTCCGGATCCGCGATAGCAGTCTGAGCATCTCCATATACATCCAGATAATCGTGACGGTCAGTCCGAATGCGCCATACCACTCCATGTATTTCGGGGCACCAGCTGCCGTTCCACGAACAATAAAGTCGAAATCGAGCATCAGGTTCAACGCCGCAATGCTCACGATGAACACGGACACAAGGATGCCAAACGGTCCTGAAACGAGTGGTATCGAGATGCCGACGAGCGACAGCAGCAGCGTCGCCAGGTAGAAGACGAAGATTCCGACGGTTGCACCGATCACGACTCCCCTGAATCGATCTGTCACTTTGATGGTGCCAGTGACGAACAACACAAGCATCACCATGAACACAGCTGATGTTGCCAGGATGGCCTGGAGAACTATGCCGTTGTACGCCGCGTTATAAAGGTGGCTGATGACTCCAAGGGCCGAACCCATGGTGACCGCGTAGAGCGGACCCGTGAATCTCGCGATCTGCGGCTTGAACGCTGTGACTATTGCAAGAATCACCGCTCCGATGAGTGCAATGAACCACCATCCAGGGATTGCGCTCGACCCAGTGTCTGGATCAACCAGTGACCAGCCCCACATGCCTGATGCAACAACAAGAGCCAACAGCGCAGCGGTCTTTCCTGTGGTGCCGCTGATTGTCATCGGATCAGGATCGCCCGTCGTGAACGGAACCTTTTCCGCGTCGAATTGCGAATCGGCCAACGAGCCGGAGGCGGTCGTGGTCGGCGGCAACGGTCCGAAATGTTTGGCGAGAGTCGGGTTTGCCATCTCTTCCCTCAGGTCGTCGGATTCCCAAAGGTACCCGTCTGGGATTGGCAATCATTCCAACGACAGACCATTAGCATCGCGGATATGACCGGCACCACGGGCGCACTCGCGCCTGGCTCATCTCTTGTTGACAGGGTGGTTGCCGCGATTCCCGACGGCACTTCCGAAGAACAGAGGTCATTACTCGAGCCATTCATCCGTCTCTACCTCAGAAGAATCCGGGCAGCCGATCTCGGTGACGTCACCCCCGCGCAACTTCTGGCCCAGACGTC
>SMXV01000076.1 GCA_004356175.1 Acidobacteriota bacterium | reverse complement strand
GAGCTCTGGAACAGTGCCAGCGTCGAGTCCTTCGAGCAACCCTGCAACGGTCGGAAACGCCTCAATTGTCTGCGGGTCGCTGAACAGAGAAACATCGAAGTCGAGTGATACAAGACGTTTGTCGTTCACCAGCATTGCCCTGAGAAGCTCCAATTCGAAGGGGAACTGCTTCGTGTGCTGAAGCTCTGATGGCTCGGGCGGAGTGTCTCGGCTCTGATCTGTTTGAGGAGACTGTCCACGGAGAGCCTTGCCTATCAATCCTTCGATCGTTGCAGAGTCTGTCCCCGTCATCCGCGACACAAAACGTGCATAGTCGCGTCGAGTCGGAGCGTCAGGGTGCAATGCGATGACTGCTGCCGCGGCCTCGACCGCACGTGACCGCGCCTCAGACTCGTCGAGGTCGAACCGTGCCAACTCGGCGTCGATACGTAGCTGCAGCAGGGGAACCGACTCATCGACTGCCGACCTCAACAGCGAGGCGTCGCCGGCCTGCACAACATCTGCCGGGTCGCGGCCCTCCGGAAGCTGCGCGACGCGCAGGTCGAGATCACCAGGAACGGATCGTTCGAACCCACGCAGGGCCGCTCCAACGCCGGCCTCATCAGCATCGAACGCAAGCACAACAGTTTCGGAGAACCGTCTGAGAAGATCAAGATGATCCTCTCCAAGGGCGGTGCCGCATGTGGCAACCGCGACGGGCATGTCTGCTGTATGCATCGCTATCACATCGGTATACCCCTCAACCACCACAGAGTGATTCTGTCTCACGATGTCTGACTTTGCCCAGTTGAGACCGTAGAGCAGCCGGGATTTATGGTAGATCGGGGTCTCAGGTGTGTTCAGGTACTTGGGTCCGTCACCGTCGAGAACCCTCGCCCCAAACCCGACAGTGTCACCGCGTAGGTCGTAGATCGGGAACATGATGCGGCCCCTAAAACGGTCGACGACTCCACCACGTTTGGTCGCTGACGCGAGCCCTGCCCGTTTCATCATTTCGTCCTTTACCCCCCTGTCCCTGAGATGGTGGACAAGCTCCTCCCATCCGTCCGGCGAATACCCGAGCGAGAACTGATCAACAACATCGGACTCGTACCCGCGCGAACGAATGTATGCGCGCGCAGAACCGGCGTCATCACCGGACTTGAGCCTGTCGGTGTAAAACTCGACGGCGATCGACGTGGCTTCGACCAGTCGCTCCCTCTCGCTTCGGCGCTTCGCCGCGGCCGGATCGATTGTGAGCGTCACGCCCGCTCTACGTGCAAGAAGTTCAACCGCACCTGCGAAGTCAACGTTCTGTGTCTCTTGCACCCACCGAAAGACGTCGCCACTCTTACCGCATCCGAAACAGTGGTACAAACCTCGTGCGCCATCGATTGATAGCGACGGCGTCTTCTCTGAGTGAAACGGACACACAGCCATCGTCGACCTGCCCGACCGCTTGATCTTGGTCACCTCTGCAGCCAGCTCAACAAGATCCGTTCTATCACGGACAGTATCAATGTCATCCCTGGAGTACGCCACGACGAAACAATATCAGGTGCCACCAGCTCGCGTACCCAGGGTTACCGAGCCGATATGGCGGTTCCACAACCCACACAATGGACGGTCCGCTTACCCAGGGTTACCGAGCCGATATAGCGGTCCGACAACCCATCGATTGGATAGGTCAGAACGCGAGAAGGGCACCGCTTCTGCGGTGCCCTTGAGTGCGTTACTGGAGGAGATCTCCAGGAGTACTACTTCTTGGCTTTACGTGATTGAACAGCAGCGAATGCTGTCATTCGCGAACGAACCAATTGCATTGCCGCATCAGGATTCATGTGTACGTCCTCTGTAGAAGTTGAGTGTATATACATTCAACACGGGAAAGTATATGTACATTCCCTAAATATTATGCAATAATTATCTACATGGACGATTTAGACCGGAAGATCATATTCTGCCTCGTCGGCGATGGCCGCATGCCCTACTCGCGTATTGCCGAGGAGTCGGATGTCGCGGTGACCACTGTGCACCAACGGGTCAAACGTCTGATAGACAAAGGCATCATCACAGGTACAAGAGTGAGTGTGGACTGGGAGAAGGTTGGGCTCCCCGTCACAGCAGTCGTCTCGGTTGAAACACCAACGAGCGAGCCAATGGCGGACATCGCCGAAGGACTGCGGTCGATTCCGTACGTGCAAAATTGTTACGCCGTTACGGGTGAGTTCGATCTGCTCATGACCGTTCGCGCACGATCCTCTGCTCACCTCGGTGAGCTACTCGATGAAATACGGTCGCATGCCCCAGGTCGCAGCCGCACCCTCGTCGTCCTCGCAACCTATTTCGACGCCAGAGTGCCACCGTTCTAACCCATTGCAGTGCCGTCCCGCTTCTGAGAATCCGCAGGAATCCCAGAATGAAGGAAGCCCCAGACGCTTCTGTGGGCTCCCAGACACATACACCTGTCTGCTAACCCTGGGTTCGCGGACAGGTCAGCTGGGGAGGAGAGGAGTGAGATAGGTGAGCAGGTTGTCGAGGGGGATTCGGTCCTGGGACATTGTGTCGCGGTTTCGCACCGTGACCTGGTTGTCGTCAAGGGAATCGAAGTCGACCGTCACGCAGTAGGGTGTTCCGATCTCGTCCTGGCGGCGGTATCGCTTGCCGATGGACTGTGTCACATCGACGTCGATGTGCCAACGTTCGCGCAACATCGACGCGACCTTGTGCGTTGTCTCCACGAGGTCTGGTTTCTTCGAGAGCGGGAGAACGGCAACTTTCACCGGGGCGAGACGGGGATCAAGCTTCAGCACAACCCGACTCTCGCCGTTCACCTTCTCCTCCGCGTAGGCATCGATGAGGAAGGCAAACGTCGTGCGTGTTGCGCCGGCAGCGGGCTCAATGACGTATGGAACAAAGCGTTCATTGGTTTCAGGATCGAAATACGAAAGGTCCTGACCCGAACGCTCCATATGCGCCTTGAGATCGAAGTCTGTTCGGTTCGCAATGCCCTCAAGTTCATCCCATCCCCACGAAAACATGTATTCGACGTCGACCGCCGCCGCGGCGTAATGCGCCAACTCTTCAGGCTCATGCTGACGCATTCGCAGATTCTCCGGCGTCATGCCAAGGTCGATGTACCAGCTGTGACGCGAATCAACCCACTCGCTGAAGACGGCGTCTGCGTCCTCAGGGCGACAGAAATATTCCATTTCCATCTGGTCGAACTCGCGAGTACGAAACACAAACTGACCAGGGGTGATCTCATTGCGGAACGACTTGCCGATCTGGGCAATGCCGAACGGCACCTTCATGCGTGCCGTCCGACGAACGTTCTCAAAGTTTGTGAAAATGCCCTGAGCCGTCTCCGGTCGCAGGTACACGACATTGTCTTCAGATTCAACGGGCCCCATATGCGTCTTGAACATGAGGTTGAAGTCTTTCGGCTCGGTGAACGTCCCCGAGTTCCCGCACGTCGGGCATGTGTCCGGATCCTTCAACTTGTCGAGACGATGACGGGCGTTGCAGGTGCGACACTCGACCAACGGATCGGAGAAGGACGAGAGGTGCCCGCTTGCTTTCCACACGTCAGTCGACTGGATTATTGCCGAATCGAGGCCAACGATGTCATCGCGCATCTGAACCATCGATCGCCACCACTGCTGCTTGACGTTGCGGAGCATCTCAACACCGAGAGGTCCATAGTCATACGCCGAGCGCAGGCCACCGTATATCTCAGATGCCTGGAATACGAACCCACGCCTCTTGGCGAGATTCACAATCGTGTCGAAGTCGGCTGCCATCATGTTTCCTGAACTTTGGAGATACCCGGGAGTGACCGGATGCTAACCGGACGACTCATGCAGCGCCCTCACGGAGCGCTATGTAGGAGACCGATCCACAGCTCCCCCGTACCTCCTGTCCCGCTGCTGATACTCAGAAATACACCGAGCGAGTTCGTCCCTGTCGAAATCGGGCCACAGGACACTCGTGAATACATACTCGCTGTACGCAGCCTGCCAGAGGAGGAAATTCGACGTTCGATGCTCTCCACTTGTTCGAATGATGAGGTCGGGATCGGGCATGTCGGCAAGGTACAGATTCCGACTCAGCATTGACTCATCAATGTCATCGGCGCTGAGCGATCCATTCGCCACGGCCGCAGCGATGTGCCTCACCGCATCGACGATTTCTACCCGTCCCCCGTAGTTGAACGCAAACACCATCGTCATGGTCGTATTGTCAGAAGTGAGCTCCTCAGCGGAGTGAATCCGGTCGCGCAGGATCTCTGGCACACGATCGTCCTCGATGTCGCCCATGAATATCACCCGAACGCCAAGCTCGTTCAACTCGTCACGTCTCCGCTCGAGCAGATCAACATTGAACTGCATAAGGAAGGAGACCTCGAACTCATCACGGTCCCAATTCTCGGTCGAGAACGTGTACACCGTGAGCCACTTCACACCGAGTTCAAGCGCGCCGTGCACGACGTCGAAGAGCGCTGGCTCCCCCGCAGCGTGCCCCTGCGTGCGGTGCAAATCCCTCGCGTTTGCCCACCGACCGTTGCCATCCATGATGATCCCCACATGGCGAGGTATGGCATCCCTGTCGACGTCGACAGTGATGTAGTCAGCCATCAAGCATCACCAAGCTTGCAAGCTTGCGTTCAAGGTGATACTCCATGTACCGCCTCGTAACCGCAAGCGCCTCGCGAGACATGGATGCGTCACTCTCTGGCAGCGTCGTGAAATCCGCACTCGCAACCGCACCAAGATACGGCACAAGACCTGCACGCAGCGAGAAAGAACCTGCACCACGGCAGGACTCACAGATTGACCCGCCCTCAGAGAAACTGAATCGATGCAAGTCCTCCGACCTTCCACACCCGGCGCATGTCTCGAAGGACGGGGCGACACCAATCACATCCGCTGCCTTCAGAAGAAAGTGCGTCACGAAATCGGGATGCGGCTCACGATGATCAAGCACCGTGAGCCCTCTTTGAAGCAGCAGAAACATTCGATGGGACGGTTCGTCCTCCTGGACCACAAGGTCAACAACTTCAAGCATTGTCGATGCTGTCAGTACGCGGTCAAGATGGTTGCGCAGCTCGATGAACGCGTTGATGGTCGACACCTGTGTAATAGTGTCAAGATTCGTTCCCTCGTACAACACAAGGTCGACATGGGTAAAAGGTTCGAGCCGCCCGCCGAAGCGGCTCTTTGTCTTCCGTACCCCCCGTGCAACGGTGCGCAACTTCCCGTTGTTTGGGCTTATGAGCACAACAATTCGATGCGACTCTCCAAAGGGATAGGAGCGCAGAACAATGCCCTGGTCGTTGCGAATCGCCATGAGGACAACGGTAGACACATGGGCGCGAGAACAGGTTGATACCCGCGCGAAAGACCATTAGGTTGTACCTATGAGCAACCGGGCAGCAGACAGCGACATTCGGGAATTCCTGCTTCAACACGCAGAGTGGAGCCGAGACGGCGCAGAGATCAGCCGCACGTTCCTTCTTCGCGACTTCAACGAGGCGCTCGGTTTCGTAGTGAGAATCGGACTTCTCTCCGAAGTTGCCGACCACCACCCAGACATTGACATCCGCTGGAACAAGGTCACGGTCACACTCACGACGCATTCAGCATCCGCGCTGACCACGAAGGACACCGAGCTCGCCACGGCGTTCGATGTGATCGCCCCGCCGCAGGCCTGACGCAATCAAAGAGGAGAGCCATGGCTTTGGACAACGAACTCATCAACAAGGTCACCTGGAAGATCCCCAACGCACTTGTGCTGCTCGGATCGCGATCGGGTGATGATTGGAACGGGATGACGACGTCGTGGGTCACTCAGGTGGCGCAAGAACCGGTGTTGATCGGCGTTGGCGTCGATACCGAAGCAGTGACGCATCGGCTGATACACGAGGGCGGCTCGTTCACGGTCAACCTCTGGAACAGTGACAACACCCGGCCGTTCGTCAAGTTCTCGAAACCAGCGTCCAAGGACGGCATGAGCCTGAACGGCTACGGGATCTCAGAGGGAGTATCGGGAGCGCCGATCTTCGATGACGCTATAGCGTGGATGGAATGCGTCGTCAGGAATGAGGTCGACTGCGGCAGCCACACCTTCTTCATTGGCGAGTTGGTGGCAGCTGGTGTGAACGATGACGACGCTCGCCCCGCCTCGATGGCAGACACGCGCATGAAGTACGGAGGAACCCGCAGAGGCCACTGATGCCCTGTCAGGCAACCACCGCCCATCCCCGTATTCGAACATAGATCGACTGCCACCGCGCCGCCAGCCTCCAACGCGGCACGAACACTGACTCGGCGTGAGGTTCCATGCG
>SMXV01000075.1 GCA_004356175.1 Acidobacteriota bacterium | reverse complement strand
CACGCCTCGAAACATCACGTGAGCCTACTGAGACTCGAAGTGCTGACCTTCCAACCTGATGACAACCACTGAAACTGAGAGCTACTGAAACGCTGCGTCCTGCTGCTCCGTCAGAAACTCGTATATTTCGACGAGGTCGACACCGGGTATCGTCTCGACTGGCATTGCGGCCAGTACATGGCTGTTCGGACGGACGGATGGCCACGCGTTTCCGCTCCACCGTGCAGCCATTTCGTCGCTGACAGTCCGACAGCAGTCTCCATCGGGACAGAACGAGCGAGAACGTCTGTCCGTGTTTGACCCACGAAACCAACGTGCATCCTCGAACCTTGCTCCGACGGTGATAGCACGCGGCTGTCCTTTGCCGGTCTCAACAAATGTCGCACATCAGTAGGTGCCAGCATCTGTATCCGTGTACTGATAGTGGATGGTGTGGCGGGCGCTCGAGGTGAAGGCTTGCCTCGTTCCCCATTTGCGACAGAGGCGTTGACCCTCTATTGCGCCCGCCGAGTTCTACGGAAAGGGCACGCCGTTGTTCGACTGGAAACGCCACGTTGACGACACGACCAGTGCCACGTTCCAGAAGGAACTCGGTGCAATGGGGTATCGATTCCAATTCATCACGCTTGGAGGTTTCCACGCCACCAACGCCACGATGTTCGAGCTGACAGTCGGATACCAGGATCGAGGAATGGAGGCATACGTCGAGTTACAGGAAGCCGAGTTCGCCGTGGAGAGCGCTGGATACACTGCAACACGCCACCAACGCGAGGTCGGCGCCGGTTACTTCGATCAGGTGTCACACGTCATCTCAGGCGGCGAATCGTCCACGCTCGCCCTCGCCGGATCAACCGGAGAGCGCGAGTTTTATGACGGATAGAAACAGTTTCTGAAGAAGTTTCTAGTGTCTGGTGTCTGATATATAGTCAGAACTGGCGTGCGCGGTTTTCAGATGTCAGACAAGAGGGCAGTGGCGGGTGCTGACTGGCAACCAGAGACCAGACACTAAAAACTCTTCCGCTAAATCCCGATCGCGTCTGCCAACCTGTCGCGGTACGAATTCACTGAACCCAGCAGCAGAGCTGTCGATTTTGCTCGTTTGAAGTACAGGTGCGCGTCGTGTTCCCACGTGAACCCGATGCCGCCATGGATCTGAATCGTGTCACCCGCAGCCTTGATGTATGCGTCAGAACACACAGACTTGGCGAGTGGCACGGAAATAGCCGACTCGTCTGCGTCATCGATCGTCCGTGCAGCATGGGTCGCCACGGACTTGGCATGTTCAGCGGCAACAAGCATATCGGCACACATGTGTTTCACCGCTTGGAATGAACCAATCGCCCTCCCGAACTGATATCTGGACTTGGCGTACTCGACAGACATTTCGAGGCAACGCTGTGCGCCACCTGCCTGCTCCTGGGCAAGGGCGACCACACCTACGTCGAGCGCCTTTCGAATCGCCGCCGTAGTGTCGCTCTCGCTGAGACACGCATCAGAATCAACATGGACGTCTTCGAGACCGAGCTCTCCGAGTGGGCGCGTTGCGTCGAGAGACGGCGTTGGAGCAATGGTAACTCCGGCAGTGGACGCGTCCACAACAAACAACCTTGTGCCTTCGTCGGTGCTTGCAACAACTACGAACTGGTCGGCATTCGGCGCATCGGTGACGTATCGTTTCGTGCCGGTCAGCGACCACCCGTTTTCGACTCTGTTCGCAACCGTGGCACACGCGTCGAGGTCATGGGCATGTTCGAAGACGGCGAGGGTCGCGGTCGACTCACCTGATGCAATTGGAGGAACGAGCATCTCCTTCTGAGATTCTGATCCGGCCGCAAGAATCGCTGCACTCGCCATGATTGAGGACAGCAACGGGACGGGAACAACCCTGCGTCCAAGCTCTTCGAAGACAATCGCTGTTTCGATGAAGGAGAATCCCGCTCCCCCATACTGCTCTGGAATGTGCAGCCCAACGAGGCCCATCTCAACGAGTCCACCCCACGCCTCCCGATTGAAAGCGTTCTCAGTGAGAGAAGCCTCCCTGACAGTGTCCATGTCGACGGTCGCTTCAAGAAAGTCCCTCACCGTTGTTGCGAGCATCGTCTGCTCTTCAGTTCTCGCAAATGTGATTCGTTCAGCCACGCGGCACATCCTTCCATGGGATGTCCTTGTCGACACGAGGTTCCCCCGGCAAACCGAGCACCCGTTCTCCCAGGATGTTGCGCATGATCTGCGATGTGCCACCCTCGATGCTGTTCGCCCGTGCCCTAAGGAACGAGCGCTGTGGACTCATGACACGCTCGACCTCGCGTGTCTCGTATGACGTCGGCTCAAGCGAGTACCCCTCTGGAATAGTTGCTCCATCAAGACCGAGCATCTCGACGGAGAAGGAAGTTACCTCTTTGTTGAGGGCTGCCCAAGTCAGCTTGCCCGTCGACCCCTCGGGACCCGGCACGCCTGCCTGCATGTTCTCAGCGGCACGCAGCGTTGTAAGGCGCATAGCTTCAACCTCTGCCCACAGACGGGCAAGTTCACGTCTCGTCGCAATATCACTCGGCCCTGACTCATTCCAAAGAGTCATCGCAGCGCCAATGGTGCCGGAATTGCGCGGGACGATCCGTCCCCCGATGGCGACCCGTTCATTCATCAGAGTTGTCATCGCAACGCCCCAGCCTGCACCGACGTCGTCAATTCGTTGATCGTCGTTGACACGAACGTCATCGAAGAACACCTCGTTGAACTCAGCCTCTCCGGTGATCTGGTAGAGCGGGCGGATGTCGACACCCTCAGCCTCCATGTCAACAATGAAGTATGTGAGACCTCGATGTTTTGGCTGATCCGGGTCAGTTCTCGTGACAATCATGCCCCACTTGGAGATATGTGCCAGTGTCGTCCAGACCTTCTGACCGTTGAGTATCCATTCGTCTCCGTCGCGAACTGCGCTCATCGAAAGACTCGCGACGTCTGAACCTGCGCCGGGCTCAGAGAACATCTGACACCAGATCTCCTCCATCAGAAACATGGGCCTCAACCATCGTTTCCGCTGAGCTTCCGTTCCATGCGCTGCGAGCACTCCGGCGCCCATGCCGATTCCAAGGAGATTCGCAGCAATGTTCCATATAGGCGCATCGGCCTCGCTGAGCCTGCGGGTAACGGTCTCACGAAGGCTTGGGGACACACCGAGGCCACCATCGCCGATTCGGAAGTCCACCCACGCAAGGCCAGCGTCGAACTGCGCAGCCCAAAACGCTTTCGCTTCGGTCTCTGCAGGCGGGAATTGCTCAAGAAGCGTGTCGATGGTCTTGTTGACAAGCGTTGCCTCGTCTGAGGACGACATCAGGTGCCGCCCATAATCGCAAGAGTGAGAACGTTGGCCACAAGAGCTGGTTTCTCCTCGCCTTCGATTTCGACGGTCACGGCACTCTCGATGAGGATCTGGTCGGGTGCTTTCTGTGTAACGGCGGAGAGCACGGACACTGCTCTGACGCGAGAACCAACCTTGACCGGACTGAGAAACCGCACTTTGTCTGACCCGTAGTTGATGATCATCAACGCACCTTCCGGCAGCATTGTTGATTCGCTGGTGAGGTAACTGAGCAGAGAGAGTGTCAGGAAGCCGTGCGCAATGGTTGTACCAAAAGGGCCCCCTTTCGCAGCATCGATGTCGGTGTGAATCCACTGGTCATCCAGTGTTACCTTGGAGAACGCGTTGATTCTCTCCTGGTCAATCGCGAACCACTGTGATCGGCCGGTCTCCTCTCCGATGTGGTTCGACAGTTCTTCTGCAGGTATGACAGACACAGCTCCCTCTCGTGGTCGGGGTAGACATGCCACGCGGAGTCGAAGCTCCTCGTGGCATCGGATTTACGGTACCACTGCATGGCATCATGAAGGCAACTGAAAGGCGTACATGGACATCAAGGGTCGGGTCGTATTTCTGACAGGCGGAGGCAGCGGTATCGGTGCTGCCATGGCACGGCGGTTCCATGCCGAGGACGCCGAGATGGTGATCGTCACGGACATTGATCTGGAGTCGGCCGAATCGGTTGCCAACGACGTGGCTGGCGAGGGATACCACCTCGATGTCACTGATGAGGCGGCAACCGAAACACTCATCCGTCAAGTCGAGACCGATCACGGACGAATCGACCTGCTCTGTCTCAACGCTGGCATACCAACCGATGGATCGGTCGACGCGCCCAACAGCGATTGGCAACGTTCCTGGGATGTCAACGTCATGGCTCACGTGTACGCCACGCGGTATGCCTTGCCCAAGATGCTCGAACGCGGGGACGGGTACATCCTCACGACCGCGTCCGCTGCTGGCCTGCTCACGAACGTGAGTGCCGCCCCGTACTCCGTGACAAAACACGCCGCGGTCTCTCTTGCGGAGTGGCTCTCAGTTACCTACGGAAGTCAGGGAATCAAGGTTTCATGTCTCTGTCCGATGTTCGTCGACACACCGATGCTTAAGGCCTTCGGCGGGCACACCGATGAGATGAGGAACTGGGTTGAGGGTCTCGCGATCGACGCCGAGGATGTTGCGCAGGCAGTTGTCGAGGGGATCGACAAAGAGACGTTCCTCATCCTGCCACACCCCGTCGTACTCGACTACTTCCAACGAAAAGCGCTCAACTACGACCGATGGATCCAGGGCATGCAGAGCTTGAATGAACAGGTCGCGGGCGGAGGAAGTGTGAAAGAGGTTTAGAAGAAGTGCTTCGTTTCTCTACTTCTTTATCTCAAGCACGACCTTGCCCATGACCGCTCGGGAAACAAGCAGGTCGTAGGCGTCAACGACATCGTCCAGCGGCAGCACGCTTGATATGCGGGGCCTGAGGCTGCCCTCAACGATCATCTCTCCGATGATTTTCAAGTTCTCCGCAGCAACCGACGGTTCGCGAGTCGTGAATGCACCCCAGAAGATGCCAACAATTGAGGCTCCCTTGAGGAGAGGGAGGTTGAATGGAAGCCTCGGGATGTCACCCTGGCTGAACCCGACGACAAGGTGGCGGCCCTTCCAGGCTATTGCCCGAAACGCAGACTCGGATAGGTCGCCGCCGACAGGATCGTAGATGACGTCGACACCGTTGCCGTTCGTCAATTCCTTGACACGGGATTTGAGGTCCTCGCTTTCGTAGTTCACAAGATGGTCGGCGCCAAGGTTCCTACAGAACGAGAGCTTCTTGTCACTACCTGCGGCGGCGATGACCGTTGCGCCGATCGACTTGCCGATCTCGACCGCTGCGGAGCCGACGCCGCCTGCCGCACCAAGCACGAGCAACGTCTCACCTTCCGCAAGATGAGCTCGCTGTACGAGGGCGTGATATGACGTCCCGTAGGTCACCGTTGTGGCAGCAGCGATCTGAAAGTCAGCATCGTCGGGTAGCGGAATGATCGAATCGGCCTTCACCACTCGATATTCCGCAAAGCCACCTGCAACGTCGACAGTCGTGACCCGTTGTCCGACCGATACCCCCTCAACGTCAGGGCCAAGAGCAGCTACGACGCCAGCAGCTTCGACACCTGGTACAAACGGCGGTTCCGGCTTGAACTGGTAGAGACCTCTAATTACAAGAAGATCAGGAAAGTTCAGGCTCGCCGCATGAATCTCTACCAGAACCTCTCCAGGTCCAGGTTCCGGTGTGTCGACATCGCGAACGACGAGCGACTCATGCGATCCATATGCGATGCACTGGACTGCACGCACTATGCAACCTCGAAAAGGCCAGCTGCGCCCTGCCCACCGCCGACGCACAACGTTGCAACGACGTACTTGGCGCTCCGCTTCTTGCCTTCAATGAGTGCGTGGATCACCATCCGTGCACCGGTCATACCATATGGATGACCAATCGAAATGGCACCACCGTTCACGTTGAGTATCTCGTCAGGTATGCCGAGTTTGTCTCTGCAGTACAGGACCTGAACCGCAAAGGCTTCGTTGAGTTCCCACAGGCCAATGTCGTCCATCGAGAGACCAGCGTTTGCGAGGAGTTTCGGGACTGCAAAGACGGGACCGATGCCCATGATGTCTGGGTCGACCCCCGCAACAGCGATTCCCCTGTAGTAACCGAGCGGTTCAAGGCCGCGCTCGTGGGCCAAATCGGCATCCATCACGACCGTTGCAGCTGCGCCATCGGAGAGCTGGCTTGCGTTCCCAGCGGTGATCGCGCCTCCTTCGGTCACCGTGCGAAGCCCGGATAGAGCTTCGAGTGTTGTTGAGGGTCGGTTCCCCTCATCGCTTGTCAGGGTCACCACTTCGGTGCTCGACTCACCTGTCTCTCGGTCCACTAGAACCTTGGTCGCGGTGACAGGAACGATCTCGTCATCCAGTGCACCGGCCTTCTGAGCAGCAGCGGTTCTCATCTGGGACTGATATCCGTATTCGTCCTGCTGGTCGCGGGTAATCCCGTACCTCTCCGAGACAACCTCAGCGGTTTCGAGCATGCTCATGTACGCGGCGGGATGAAGATCGATCAGCGCAGGGTCGACGAGACGAAAGGTGTTCGTGTGTTCGTTCTGCGCAAGGGAAATCGACTCGACGCCACCAGCAACAACGACAGACATGCCATCAACGATGATCTGCTTCGCCGCTGTCGCGATTGCCATCATGCCGGACGAACATTG
>SMXV01000074.1 GCA_004356175.1 Acidobacteriota bacterium | reverse complement strand
TGGTGTTCGGCAAGCCAAAGAACCATCGCTCGCGCATCGTGATTGCTCCGTCCTCAGTCATGGACGAGATTGCTGCGCACATCTCGCGGTACACGACAACAGACGGCCTCGTCTTCTCGTCACCCAACGGCCATCCGCTCCGGGGCACCAATTTTCGAAAGGGGGTTTGGAGACACGCAGTTGAGGAACTCGCTGAAGTTGCACCGCAACTATCGAATCTACGCATCCACGACCTACGCCACACAGCAGCGTCACTCGCGATCTCTTGCGGAGCCAACATCAAGGCTGTCCAACAGATGCTTGGACACAAGAACGCATCCATGACTCTGGACGTGTACGGACACCTCTACACGGAGGATCTGGAGGCCTTGGCCGACCGGCTAGACGAGCGATACCGAGGGGCCGCTTGACCTGGACTTGTCCCTGGTTCGGCCCAGCGGAGGAATCCCGAGTGGTAGCGAACCACGCGCGTTGCTGGTATCCCATACAACATATGGGTTACTGCTGGCACCCCCGGCAGGACTCGAACCTGCAACCTACGGATTAGAAGTCCGTCGCTCTATCCGGTTGAGCTACGGGGGCTCAAACGATGGGGTTGTGATCCATCGGACGAGCGGGTGACGGGAGTCGAACCCGCGTGGCCAGCTTGGAAGGCTGGAGCTCTGCCATTGAGCTACACCCGCAACAACGATGAGGATACCTGCGGTCAGGCTTCATTCATGTTGCAGGTTCCAGTGTGCCACCGAGCAGGGGAACCCACGGGTGTTGGGGATTCGTGCGTTCGACGGCGTCTCGCAGCCACGATCGTTGCTCGGTGGACATGAGGTGCAGGCAGCGGGCGAGATCGAGATCATCCTTCTGTCGTGCTTGCTTGGACTTGTAGAGAAGCTGCACCTCAGGCGTGCAGTACGGAATCCCATCGAACGTCTGCCGCACAAGCCGGTCGCCAGCCATGACAATTGAGGGATCACGGCGAAAGCTCCACTCACTGCGGTCTCCGTCGGCGAGCAGAATCTCCACCTGCCAGGAGTCGCCGGGTGAGGGACGCAACCACAATCCGAAGATGTTCTCGTCAAGATTGTCAGGATTGGTCCATGGTCGCAGCTCGCCATCCGAGGCGGTGTGTATGTCCCAGCCACCGAAGTTGTCGAAGATCGACGCTGCGTCGGATCGAAACATCTCTAGGTCGAGGTCTGAGTGCGTCCGTGACTCCCAACCAAGGAAGAGGTCGATGGCATATCCGCCAGCAACCCACCAGTCGACTTCGGAAGCGGCGAAATGCTCCCTCGCGTCGCGGACCGACATCGGGTTCCATATGTGATCCATGTCGTCATTCTTGCGCGTTGAATACCGTACCTTGTCGAGATGGACAGTCAACAGTGGGACCTCATGTACTCAGAGAAGGAACTCGTATGGTCGGCCAAGCCGAACATGTTCCTTCCACCGATCGTCGCGACCCTGCCTGTTGGCTCCGCTCTTGACCTCGCCTCAGGTGAAGGGCGCAACGCGATCTGGCTTGCCAACGAGGGATGGGATGTGACTGCGGTCGACTTCTCAGCTGTCGGGATCGAGAAGGCAAAACGTGTTGCCGGAGACACTGAGGTCAACTGGGTCGTGGCTGATGTCACCACGTACCAGCCTGGACGCACATTCGACCTCGTGATGATTGTCTACGTACACATCGACGACGCTGGCATGGAAGCCCTGTTCTCATATGCCGTAGATGCTGTTACTCCCGGCGGCACATTCATCGGAGTCGGACATGCGCTCCGAAACCTGACGGAGGGTGTCGGCGGCCCACCCGTCCCCGAGATCCACTGGACTGAAGAGAGAATGTCGCCGCTGGTGGCCGGACTCGACATTGTCTCAGTCGGCGAAGTCCTGCGCCCTGTCGCCGGCTCCGAAGTCGAGGCGATCGACCTCCTTGTCCATGCGACGAAGCCCCAATGAGCGTTCCCGGTGGACAGCGTCCTGTCGGGCCATCGGACAACGATTTGAGGGAAGTGTCGTGATGCACCTCACGACGCCAGCTAGTTAGTCGCGGCTGTCATAGGGAGGCGCGGATCGGGTGGTAGTTCCTCAAGAGCAGCTCGGACCCATGCGTGCTCAGGCTCGTCGCAGAACCGCCACTCGCGCTCTGTCGACGGGCCGGCCATGACGTTGAGGTAGTACATGGTGTGGCCAGGTGCGGCCGCGGCCGGGCCGTGGAAACCTCGCGGTACGAGGTAGACGTCACCGTCATGCACCGTCAAAGTGTCGTCGATCTCGCCATCCGAGGTGTGACAGCTGAAGAATCCGAAGCCATCGGACCCGTCGATTCCGAAGTAGTAGATCTCCTCAAGCTCGATCTCCGTCTCGGTGGTCTCATCGTGTTTGTGAGGCGGATAGGACGACCAGTTTCCTTCGGGTGTCAGCACTTCGACAGCGATGAGCTTGTCGGCATCAGCAACATCAGCACTCAGGAAGTTGTTGATCTGGCGAGTTCCTGCGCCCCCTCCCCTGACCTCAACCTTCACGTCGGCAGCCGCCACCCGGTATGGGTCGATGCGACGTTTCGCCTCGGCCATACAGAGCGCCACCCGAAGCGGCGCTCTCGTCGTGATCCGAACCTCAGCATCGACCGGCACATACACAAAGTCGGTGACGGCATCGAAGATGCCATCCCTGCCTTCGAGATGAAAGGAGTGCGCCTCCACCTCAACGGTGAGACTGCCAGAGAGAGGGAGAATCGCCATCTCTGTGCTTCCCGTTGCGAACTCGTGGGTCGATTCGGGTGCCAGGTCCAGAATGGAGAGCCCGCAGTATCGCCACCCGGCCTTCCTCGCGGTGATGTCGACCGTTGCCGTTGCGCTTCTGCTGGTTCCTGAGGGGTAGAAGCGTCTCGTCACCGCATACCCCCTGCGGCACGGCATCTGGTTTGACACAGAGCTGCGCGCATCACATTCCACCCGCAAGTGTTTCAAGGAACGCAAAACTTTCCCTGGCAGCAACAACGGGACCATCACCATGGTCGGGTTCAGCGTCGAGCACAATGTCCTGCTCGATAACGTACCACCCGTCGTATGCCTGAGCCTCGAGCGCCACGATGAATCCGGCAATGTCAACAGTGCCGTTTCCTAGTGGTACGAAAAGGCCGTCAATGACGGCTTGGCGAAATGCGAGATCACCAGAACGGACTCGCTGCGCCAGATCCTCGTCGAGATCTTTCAAGTGGACGTGGATCACACGGCCGGTCGCTGCTCTCGCGATGGCGATGGGATCGGCCCCCGCCAGAGCGAGATGCCCTGTGTCGATACATAGGTCGACGTCCGACTTGTCAAGCACGCGCTCAACATGAGACTCGCGTACAACCGCCATACCCCAGTGAGGATGCAGCGCGGTGGTCAACCCGTACCCCGCTGCGATTTCGACCGTACGGCCAAGACCGTCGAGGAACGTGATCCACTCGTCTTCTGAGAGATCAATCTGCGTGTCGTATCCGGAGTGATGCGAGTCGGGACCGAGCACCATTATCTGTGCTCCTGTCTGGGCAAGGGTCGACGAGGCACGATCGATATAGACGAGGTTCTCGGAGAGGGTTTCGGGCTGATACAGAACAGCCGGTACAAATCCGCCGATGAGAGCAAGGGAGAACTGGTCGAGCATGAGACGAAGCTCGTGTGCGTCGCCCGGGAGGTAGCCGTCTGGGCCGAGCTCGGTTGCTGATAGCCCAACGTCGTGCATCTCGGAGAGGACCCGGTCGCGATCCATCAGATGGCCCCAGCCCGGGGAGCCGTCGACGCCCCAGGTGATCGGCGCGCCAGCGATTCGCTCAAGGAACGTCATACAACTTCCTCGAGGGTCACGATTCGGCCCTCCGATGCTGAGAGAGAGCACGCCTCGGCAATCACGAGAGCCGTTCGTGCGTCCTGCACCGTGCAGTCGTTCGGACCGTCGTTGAGCACCATGTCAAGGAACGCATCCATCTCCAGGGCGTACGTCTTCCCGAAACGCGGTATCCACTCCGTGTAGGGATTCGCGGGATGAACCACACCTTGCTCAACGGAACGCAGCGGAGTGCGCTCGTCAAGACCGACAGCAATCGAGTCCTCCGTTCCGAAGACCTCCATACGGACATCGTATCCGACCGGATCCTGACGCGATCCGCAGAGCACGGCGAGGGTGCCGTCATCAAGCCAGAGCGTCACCACGGTCTGCGCGAAGTCGCCGTACTCAGCGAACCAGTCGAAGCCTCGTGTAGCACCGGCCGCATGGACACGAACAACTTCACGTCCCGTCACGAAGCGAAGTATGTCGAAATCGTGGATCAGCTGGTCGTGGAACTCGTCTCCCGACCGTTCGATGTACTCCCGGCTTGCGACCTCGTGGTCGTGGTGCTGCCCGATGATCAGTGTCACCGTGCCGAGACTGCCGTCGGCGATCAAAGCGCGCGCCGAGCGGTACCCATCGTCGAAGCGGCGATTGAACCCAATCTGAACCTGGACGCCTCCCTTGGACACCGCGGCGACAGCGCGATCGGCGTCGGCAAGATTCGTCGCGAGCGGCTTCTCACACAACGCGGGCACGCCAGCACCGATTGCGAGTTCGATATAATTGACATGCATGTCGGCTGGCGTGCAGATAATGACGGCGTCGACAGCTTCGAGCAGCTCGTCAGGGCCGGATGCGACGATCGCTCCGGTAGCTGCGGCAATTCGTTGCGATTGGGCTGGTATCTCGTCCGTCACGACGATGGAGGAAACATCTCGGTGGCCTGAGAGAATGTCAGCGCGAATCGCGCCGATACGACCCGCACCGATGATGCCTACCTTCACAAGAGGCTCCTTCGTCCGTAGCGCGATTTCATTCGTGGTTCTCTTAAAATTGGAACGTTCCAATCGTGTAGGATATACTCTACTGAACGCTGACGCCAACGGCGTGTGGAACACAGCCCAAGGGGCAAGGAGTGACGATGGAAACCGTGCGACTCACCACGGGGCAGGCAATTGTGCGATGGCTGATCGCTCAACGCACAAAGATTGATGGTGTCGAGGTGCCGGTATTCCCGGGCGTGTTCGGAATCTTCGGTCACGGCAACGTAGTGTCGCTCGCCGAGGCGCTCGCTGCTGTCGAGGATGAGCTGCCGACGTGGCGCGGTCACAACGAGCAGTCGATGGCGCTTGCTGCGGTCGCGTTTGCGAAAGCGAAACAGAGACGACAGATCATGATCGCAACATCCTCCGTCGGTCCCGGATCGACCAACATGGTGACCGCCGCCGCGGTTGCTCACGCCAACCGGATTCCGCTCCTGTTGATCAGCGGTGACACTTTCCAACACCGCATCGTCGACCCAGTACTGCAACAAATCGAGGACTTCGGTAGCCCCTCGACGACCGTGAGCGACACGTTTCGAGCCGTGACACGTTTCTGGGACCGCATCACCCGACCAGAGCAGATCGTCCAGACACTCCCCCAGGCGCTCGCGGTGATGCTCGACCCCGCTGAGTGCGGTCCCGCCTACATCGGCCTTCCGCAGGACATAGCTGCAGAGGCGTACAACTTTCCTGTGCAGTTCTTCGACAAGACCATGCACCACATCCGCAGACAGGGACCAGACCCGCGCGACATCGCCACGGCAGCCGAACTCCTCGCCGCAGCCCACAAACCACTGCTCATAGCGGGCGGAGGCGTCCACTACTCCGGTGCAGAAGCTGAACTCACCGCCTTCGCGGCATCACGGGGAATACCCGTCGTCGAAACCGTTGCAGGCAAATCAACAATGGTCCACGACGATCCAAACTTCGCTGGCCCAATCGGCGTGACCGGAAGTACCTCAGCCAACGCTCTAGCAGCTGAAGCTGATGTCGTCATCGCCGTTGGCACACGCCTCCAAGATTTCACAACCGGGTCATGGTCCGTCTTCAAGAATCCGCGGATGCAACTGATCTCGATCAACGTTGGACGGTTTGACGCAAGCAAGCACAATGCCCTATCGGTTGTCGGAGATGCCCGTGTGTCACTTGACGCATTGGATGGGGCACTCAACGACTACAAGGCACCACCAACGTGGACACGTCGAATGCTTGAGGAGCGCGACGCCTGGCGCAACTATCTCGACGGGTACGTCGCGGGCGAATTCGAGGTGCCAACCTACGCTCAGGTGGTTCGGGCCATCAACGACCTCGCCGACGATGACAGCTACCAGGTTGCCGCCGCCGGTGGGCTCCCCGGCGAGCTCAACATGGGGTGGATGGCAAAATCGGTCGGCACAATTGATATCGAGTACGGATTCTCCTGCATGGGCTACGAGATCCCCGGCGCGTGGGGTGCAAAGATGGCACTTCCGGATCGCGAGGTGGTCTGCTGGCTTGGCGACGGTTCATACCTCATGATGAACTCGGATATCTACTCAACCGTCGCGACGGGCCACAAGGTGATATTCATCGTGTGTGACAATGGCGGTTTCGCGGTCATCAACCGCCTACAGACCAACACGGGTGGCGTGGAGTTCAACAACCTTCTCGAACACACAAGACGATCCAACGAGACGAGAGTCGACTTCGTCAAACACGCAGAATCCCTGGGTGCACTCGCGGAGAAGGTCACAGACATCGAAGAATTGCGAGGGGCTTTTCAGAGGGCGAAGACCGCTGAACGCAGCTACGTGATTGTGATCGAAACCGATCCGTACGAGTGGACCGAGGGCGGCTCATGGTGGGAGGTCGGCGTGCCAGAGGTGTCTGAACGCGACGAGGTGCTCGTTGCACGCGCGGAACTTGACGCGGAACGCAAGGAACAGCGCCTCGGCATCTGGGCGGCACCATGAGCGTGAGATATTGCGTGTACCGAAAGGCGATGGTTTGGTGAAACATCCGACGATTCACGATGTTGCCAGGGAAGCTGGCGTTTCGAAGTCGCTGGTCTCGCTGGTCATGCGCGGGTCGGACAAGGTCAGCCCAACAAGCAGAGAGGCTGTGCTCAGAGCAACAAAGAAGCTCAGCTACCGGCCAAACGCCGCAGCACGCACCATGGTGCGGCAGCGCTCCTACGTCATCGGCGTGATGGTTTCGAACCTCCACAACCCGTTTTTCGCCGACGTAATCGACGGCATCGACATGGCCGTCACAGACGCCTCGTACCGGTCCATCCTTACAACGGGAAACCGCGAGCCTCGACGGGAGAGGCTTGCAGTCACGACACTGCTCGAGATGCGCGTCGACGGCTTGATACTGCTCTCACCGGTCATGCACAGGAAGCACACCATCGAAGCGTCGAGGTCGGTTCCAACAGTCGTTGTAGGAAAGGCGATGCGAGCAGCCACCGTTGCCAGCGTCACCAACGACGACCGAACCGGGGCAGCTATGGTGGTCGATCACCTGTTCGAACTCGGACACAGCCGAATAGCGCACATCGACGGCGGGAGTGAGGCCGGGGCACAACCACGGCGGGCTGGCTACGAACGAGCAATGCAGGGGCACGGTCTGGAGAACCAGATTCAAACGGTCAGCGGCGGCTTCACCGAGGAGGACGGGAGAGTGGGGATGCGGAGGCTCCTCGTTGGCGGGACTTGGCCAACAGCGGTCTTCGCAGCGAATGACCTTGCCGCATTCGGTGCGCTTGAGGTCCTGGACGCCGAAGGGATTGACGTTCCGGGCGTTATCTCAGTTGTTGGCTACGACAATACGGCCCTTGCGACAAACCACCGTCTTGGGCTCACCACGGTCGATCAGCCGAGACACGACATGGGACGCATGGCAGCCGAGCTTATTCTTGCGGCGATCGCCAGTGCCGGGACGGCTGTGAACCATGCGGTTCTCACACCGAAGCTGATTGTACGCGGGTCAACCGGTCCACCATCTCCCTGAAATGACGGAGCTACACACATGAATCTTATCAACCACTATATCGACGGAGAGTTCGTCTCAACGAAACCGAGCCGGACGAGTCCGGTGTTCAATCCAGCAACAGGATCCCAGACCGCGGAAGTGGCCATGGCCACGAGCGACGATGTCGACCGTGCCGTGGCAGCTGCAAGCCGAGCCTATGAGTCCTGGCGCGATGCACCGTTGACAAGGCGCCAAAACATCATGTTCGCCTTTCGCGAGCTTGTGGCGAAGAACAAGGGCGAAATTGCCAAAGCGATGACCGCAGAACACGGAAAGACAATCGACGACGCTCTCGGAGAGGTACAACGCGGACTCGAGGTCATCGAGTTCGCATGCAATATCGCTCACCTACTCAAGGGTGACTACTCAGAACAGGTGTCGACCGGCGTGGACACGTACTCAATCAGGCAGTCGCTCGGAGTCGTGGTGGGTATCACGCCGTTCAACTTCCCCACGATGGTCCCGATGTGGATGTATCCAATCGCAATCGCATGTGGGAACACCTTCGTTCTCAAGCCATCGGAGAAGGACCCGACCGTGTCGCAGATGGCAGCGGAACTATTCGCCGATGCCGGGTTGCCCGATGGCGTGTTCAACGTCGTGCATGGTGACAAGGAATCTGTCGACGCTTTGCTGGCACATCCAGATGTCGCTGCGATCTCGTTCGTCGGCTCAACACCGATCGCGCGCTATATCCACGAAACAGGGACGGCGAACGGCAAACGTGTCCAAGCTCTCGGAGGCGCTAAAAATCACATGATTGTCCTTCCTGATGCTGACATGGATCTTGCGGCCGACGCAGCCGTGTCGGCAGGTTTCGGATCAGCAGGCGAGCGGTGCATGGCTATCTCCGTGGTAATCACGGTTGGTGAAGCCGCTGACAACCTGTTGCCGAAAATTCGCGAAAGAATCACCGAACTCAAGATCGCACCGGGCGACGCCAGCGGAGCGCAGATGGGGCCACTCGTCACAAAACAACACCTCGAAAAGGTCACGTCATATGTTGCCGCTGGCGAATCCAGCGGCGCGACACTCCTCGTCGACGGACGCGACGTGAAGGTTGAGGGGCATGAAGAAGGCTTCTTCCTCGGTCCGGTCCTCTTCGACAACGTGACAACAGACATGACCATCTACACGGACGAGATCTTCGGACCGGTTCTCTCAGTGGTGCGTGTTGATCGATACGAAGACGCCATACAACTGATCAACGACAACCGGTACGGAAACGGAACCGCGATATTCACGAATGATGGCGGCGCCGCGCGAAAGTTCCAAAACGAGATCCAGGTGGGAATGGTTGGCATCAATGTGCCAATCCCCGTGCCACTGTCGTTCTACAGTTTTGGGGGCTGGAAGGACTCAATCTTCGGTTCCCACGCCATATACGGACCCGAGGGCGTCCACTTCTACACGCGACCGAAAGTCATCATCAGCCGATGGCCCGACCCGATTCACAGGGGTGTCGACCTCGGATTCCCACAGAACGTCTGAACTAGTCCGAGCACAAGGAGCAACAACCATGCTTGAAACCACCTACAAGAGCCCACTTCACGAAACGGTGAGTGCCTACCCGACGGACTTCTGGAACGACTCATGTTCCATCGGTGAACTCACCTACGCAATCGACCACGGCGCCGTCGGAGCGACGAGCAACCCGACAATCGTCGAGCAGGTGCTCAACCAGGAGCGGCACCTGTGGCGGGACCGCATCTACGAGCTGATTGCCGACAACCCGACCTGGTCTGACGAGGACGTCACGGGCGCGGTGTTCGAGGAGATCGCGCTCAAAGGCGCAGAACTTCTACTTCCTGTGTTCGAGCGCGAGAACGGCATGAAGGGTCGGCTCTCGATCCAGACAAACCCATCGATGTACCGCAACGTGGATGCCATGGTCGAACAAGCCGTGCGGTATGCCGCCCTTGCACCCAACATGCAGGTGAAACTGCCAGCCACGAGCCAGGGCATTGTCGCAATGGAGGAAGTGACCTACAGGGGCGTGAACATCAATGCAACCGTCAGCTTTACGGTGCCTCAGGCTGTCGCAGTCGGAGAAGCCGTTGACCGAGGATTGGCGAGGCGTGACGCCGAGGGTCTGAGAACAGACAACATGACACCAGTCACGACAATCATGGTCGGCCGGACAGACGACTGGATCCAGGTTGTCACAAACAGGGACAGGATTATCGTGTCTCCGCACTACATCCCCTGGGCCGGAGTTGCCGTCTTCAAACACGCGGTGAAGATCTACGAGGAGCGGGGCTTTCGTTCCCGGCTTCTCGCAGCGGCGTACCGCCATCACCTACATTGGTCAGAGTTCATCGGCGGCGATGTCATTCTCACGATCCCGTCGAAGTGGCAGAAGTTGTTCAATGAGTCGTCTGTCGAGGTCAAGGCACGGATGGACAATCCCGTCGACCCAGCGATCATCGCCGAACTCCGCGAACGGGTGCCAGATTTCCGCAAGGCATACGACGTCGGTGGCATGACCATCGAAGAGTTCGATACCTACGGAGCGACCGTGCGCACCCTGCGCGGATTCATCGCCTCGTATCACGAGTTGACGAGGATCATTCGCGAGGATTTCATGCTGCCCAATCCGGATGTGAAATAGCCCAGAAGGCAGGGAGAGCGCCGTGGCGAGCGACGAGGCACTCAGACACGTGTTTGCTGAAGAACTGGCCGTGGAGGCCGGGCAGCTCGCGTTGTCGTATCGCGGGCGAGACAATCTCGACATCCGGTCAAAAGGTGTACTCGACTGGGTGACGGAAGCAGATCTGGCAACCGAAGACCTCATCCGAAACCGCATCGCGGACGCGTTCCCGACGGATCAGATCCTCGGTGAGGAGGGGACCGAAGAATCCCCCATCGAGCCAGGAAGAACAACGTGGGTCATCGATCCAATCGACGGAACGACCTGTTTCGTATCGGGACTGCCGAGCTGGTGCGTGTCGATTGCATGTGTCAACCCATCCGGCCACCCATTCCTCGGAGTCGTGCGCGACCCAACTGGCGAAGAGACCTTCTCGGCACTCGAAGGCAACGGGTTCACGATCAACGGTCAGCAATTCTCCGTTCCCTCCCTCGGAATCACAGACGGGCTCGTGGGCGTCGGCCATCCGCGCAATACCTCAGCGGAACCCACACTCAAGTTTCTCCGCGATCTCTTCGCCAAAGACGGACTGTTCTACAACTCAGGATCTGCTGCACTGGCCCTTGCATACGTCGCGGCGGGACGACTTGTCGGTTTCTTCGAGTCAGACCTCAGGGCGTGGGACGCGCTTGCAGGCGAGGTTCTGATCCGAGAATCGGGCGGATGGTCCACCAGGTTCATGCGCGACGGCTCGTTCGCGACAAGCAAACCTGTCCTCGCAGCGAATCGAGCAAGCGCGTCCGCACTGTGGATTCTGGCTCAGGACATGCTCGACGGATGCTCCGCACCGGGCAAAGAGGACTTGTCGTGATATCGAATGCGTTGACGTGTCCGCAGGAGCAATCGTGATCAGGATCCTCGCCGTTTCAGATGAGGTCGACCGGTCGTTGTACGGACCCCGCCTGCGAGAGCTCTCCCCTGACCTCATCCTTGGCTGCGGCGATCTGCCGTTCGACTATCTCGAGCACCTGCGAACGGAAGCTGAGGTGCCGCTTCTCTACATCCACGGCAATCACGACCCCTCGCCCGAGCGCACAACTGTCTCTACGTATCTGCCCTCCGAGTACTCCGCGCCAGCCCATCGACCGGTGGTTGGATGCATCAGCGTGGAGGACCGATGGGACGACGAGGCGGGGATAAGGGTTGTGGGGCTTGGTGGATCGATTCGGTACAATGATGGGGCGAACCAATACACCCAGGCTGAGATGCGGGGGCGGGTGCGGAGACTGGCGCGCAAGGCCAGGGTCCGCCGGTGGAGGGACGGCCGCTCGGTTGACGTGGTGATTGCGCACTCCCCTCCGCTCGACTGCGGCGACGGGTCCGACGGTCCGCACCGCGGATTCTCCTCCTTTCACAAACTCATAGAACAACTCGAACCGACGTTCATGCTTCACGGCCACATCCATCCATACGGCAAGATGAAGCCGGACCGCACGATCGGCAGAACCCGCATTGTGAACGTGATCCCGTACCGCCTCCTCGAGATTGAATCATGACCTACTCCTCGTCGTTCACAAAGGCTCACCGCAAGGAGATCTATCGCCGACTCGCAAGGATCGTGCGTGGCTCGGGACCTGCGCCCCTGCCGTCGTTCAACGATCTCCGCAGCCGACTTCACCTGTTCCAGCAGTCCTACACGGGCCTCCACACGATCGAGGTGGCGAACATCGTGGGAACGGTCGACCGATCGGACGACTTCGACCGTGACTTTCTGCCCCGAACACCCCAGACAAGGGAACGATGGGAACGCCTTGAACGAGCCTTCCCTTCGCTGGGGTTTCCACCCATCTCTGTGTACAAGGTCAAGGATGTCTACTTCGTGATCGACGGCAATCACAGGGTCGCTCTTGCCAAGCAGAAAGGAGCGGAGTTCATCGACGCCGAGGTCACAGAAATTCAGACAGACATCGAAATCGACGAGGACATTGACTTCGAGAAGATCATCTATCTCGAACAGGCGCGGCGCTTCATGCAGCAGAGCGGCCTCGACCGGTCAAGGCCGATGGCTCGCATCGACTTCAGCCGACCAGAGGGGTTCGCCGAACTGCTCGACGTCATCAAAGCTCACGGGTACGACCTCATGATGCAACAGAACAAGGTGCTTTCGCCGGAGGAGATTGCAGCCGACTGGTACGACGGGGTGTACCTTCCGACGGTCGAGTCAATACGGTGGGAGAAGCTGCTCGAACTCGAAGCTGACGCAACCGAGGGTGACTTCTTCCTGTGGGTGCTGGAACGTCGTAGAGGACACGATTCACAACTCGGAGAACAGTCCCTCGAAGATGAGGCACGTCAGGCTGAACGCGATCAGGAGGGCCGTATCAGGGTGCGGGCGCTCCGAGCTCTTGGCCGCGGATGATCTGATACGAGCCAACCCGTGACTGGAATCGTCGGTCATGTGCGCGGAGATGCCAACCCGGTTGAGGCACGGACCAGTAGCTCGGGTTGCCACAACAGCACTTCTCCATCAGGAGGCGAGCCGTCCTTCAGACAAGTAAGCAGCGCCATGAATGCCGCGTCAGCCATCCCGATGCTGTCCTGGACGATTGTCGTCAACGGTGGGTTCGCGACTGCACCGAAGGGAATACCATCATATCCGACCACAGCGATATCCCGAGGGACACGCAACCCCAGATCGCCACATGCGAGAAGAGTTCCCATGGCCATAATGTCGTTGAACGCGACCACTGCATCGATGTCTGGGTTCTTTTCGAGCAGAACCCTCGCCGCCGTTCTGCCCTCGTCAATCTTCGGGTGGCCCGCTTCGACCGGTGGGCTCTCGACTCCGGTGTGGTGCTCGATTGCGCGTTGTAGCGCAACATATCGACCGTGGACGACTTCTGGGAACATCTCGTTCATGAGTACGCCAATGCGCTTCTTGCCGCCCTCAACCAGATGGTCGACCACGAGTTCGGCCGCAGCAGTTTCGTCCATTGCGATGGATACGATGTTCGGGATCTTGGACTCTCTTCCGATCACGACAACGGGGCAGCCGCTGGTCGCCGCAAACTGTTCGAGAGTTTTGTCGTCGAGGAGAGAGGGGAAGATTGCAACACCATCCACTCCGAGGGTCAGGAGCGTCTCCAGGGTTCCCATCCCCCCGTTGTCGTTCGTGTCGAGTTCAGTGACCACCAGGTAGTAGCCGTGCTCGCGAGCAGCGGCCTGCATGCCGGCACAGGTGTCCCCGAAGTGCAAGTCCTGCATGTCGACGGTGGCGAAGCCGAAAGTGAGCGACATTCGGGTTACGAGAGCCCTCGCCATCCGGTTCGGACGGTAAGCAAGTTTCTCTATCGCATCCTTGACTCTCAGACGAGTCTCGGGCGCAACTCTTGGGTGATTAGCGACAACTCTCGATACGGTCTGGCGCGACACATCCGCCTCTTCGGCAACATCGATAATCGTCGATCGTCCGGGTACCTTTGGTCTCCTGGTCATCGACCGGCCACTCTTCCCTTTCGTCCATGGTTGCAGTGATTGACACCATGTGAACGTTCACTCTACAATGCAGCGGACTTGAAAACTGGTGACAATCAGGGGTCACAGGGCTGTGTCAGATACAACGCGGTTCCCGGCGGCACGTATGTGCCGTTCGGTGGACAGAGAAGGGCGAACATGGACAAACCGAGAATTTCTACTGCGCTCGTGTCCGCCACATCGCCGGGTAGTAACGAAGCACGATAGGCAGCGGGATCGTTAGGCGCATCCATGGCGTACGCCGCACCCTCCTGGACTCAGATTATCGCCCATCGTGGCGATTCGGCATCCGCACCAGAGAACACCGTTGCGGCGATCGAGAGTGCCATAGCACTGCAAGTTGACATGGTCGAGGTCGACATACGGTTGACCGGGGATGGTGTTGCGGTCCTTATGCACGAGGAAACGGTCGATTTCACGACGTCGGGAACCGGTCTCGTGACCGATTTCAGCTGGGACGAGATCAGGAACCTTGATGCCGGAAGTTGGCGGGGTCCCGAGTTCTCGGGCGAGACCGTCCGTTCTCTCGATGAGATCCTCAGACTCACATCAGACCGGGTCGCGCTGAATTTGGACATCAGGACACCTGATGCCGCCGAACCGACTGCACAAGCAATCAGCAGCGCCGGACTTGAATCCCGCACCGTCATAAGCGGCTGCACAGCCGCTGACGTGGAGGCGGTCCGCGACGCAGCTACCGGAGTGTCGGCACTTCTCAACGTCGACGACCTCCTCGAAGGCATAGATCCTGACGTAGCGCTCTCGGTGGTGCACGAGAGCGTCGAAATAGCGGTCGAAGTCGGGGGGATTGCGATCAACGTGCCCCATGCCTTGGTGACAACCGAGTTGGTGGAGCATGCGCACGATGCCGGCATCGGCTTATGGACGTTCACAGTCGACGAGACCGACCGGTTTGTGGCCTTGATGGAGCTGGGTGCAGATTCGATAACGACCAACTGGCCCGAGCGCATGGTGCCTCTTGTCACGGACCGGATCAAATCCTTCGAGGTCAACCGGCGATGAGCTGGATGAAGGCCCTCGCGAGTGCGTACCAAACGGCATGCGAGCGCTATCCGGACGAGAAACTGATGCTCGTATCAGACATCGACGGAACAATCGTCGACATGCAGTTCCTCGTGAAATCCGTCCTCCAGGCGTACGATCAGGCGCACTCGACTTCGCTGTTCACACGACTAGCGCTCTCGGACATCGCAGTCCACGAGAACCACGTCGAACGACTCCTTGAACATTTGGAGATTCCCACTGCCGATCGCCGAAAGGTCATGGACTGGTACCTCGATCAACGCTGGCGAGACAGCGTGATTCTGGAGTCACATCGAGCTTTCCCCGGGGTGCTGCCGGTTATCCGTTGGTTCCAACTGCAGCCAAACACAACGGTCGGCCTGCTCACGGGAAGGCCGGAGTCGCTACGAGCAGTGACCTTGAAGTCCCTGAACAACATTGGAGACGTGCACAATGTGGTCTTCGATGATGACGTGCTGATAATGAACCCGGGGCAATGGGACCAAGATGTCGAGAGGGTGAAAGTCAATGGCTTGAGGCGATTCCGCGAGATGGGTTTTCACGTATTCGCCGTGATCGACAACGAGCCGCACATTCTCGAGACGCTTTCCGAGGAGGCAGCCAACGAAGATACACTTCTTATCCACGCGGACACAGTCTTCGAATCCAATCGATCGTCCATGCCAAGTACAGCCGTCAGCGGCAGGGACTATGTTCTTACGGAGCTCGTTGCGCGGGAGGATGCACTTCCGGAGCAGGTCCAACTCGTGTGGCACGGGGTCAATGATCCGGCAAACCTGCAGGAGTTCATCGCATCCGGAGTCCTCTGGGCAGAGATAGACGTGCGCGCCGATCCGTCAGGTGAGCTGATCCTGCGTCACGATTCCCTCGTGACGACGCCCGCTCTGCCCGGCGAGGAATGGCTCATCTATGAAGAAGCCATGGTTGAGCTGGTGCGCGCTGGGGTCGGGATCAAACTCGACATCAAGGGCGGCACCGAGGTGCTTGATCGGGTCCTGCAATCCGTTCGCTCCCTGAAATTGCCAGACGAACGTCTGTGGTTCAACGGTGAACTTCGGAGAATCGGAGAAGAGGACTTCCGAAGAATCCGAGAGGCCCACCCATCCGCAATTGTACAGTGCCCGATCGGATGGCTGAATCCACTACTCGTAGCAGCCCCCGAAGAAGCCCGGCGGATTCTCGAGCTTCTCGCCGAATGGGGGGTAAGTCGCTTCTCTGTTGATTGGAAGCATGCCAACGCTCGGGCAATGCACAGGCAACTCGCTGGTTGGGGCTACGAAGTGAATTATTATGGCATCATCGACCTGGAGGGATTCCTTGAAGCTGTCGTGCTGCTGCCGAGCTCCGTTACGTCTGATTTCAACTTTCCACAGTGGAACTACTACGGGCGGGGATCGGGTCAGAACGCCGACGGAGTCGCTGCAGAGAGGGTACAACGCAAGGCTTCAGAATGAAGCCGCGTGTCGCGAGCAGGGCGGCTGCCACCCCCTCATGACGAAATACGCTTGGAGTGTCGGAATGGCTTTCGCCATTGCGTTGCTCATGAGCGCTTGCGTTTCCGCAACCTCGGACCACACAGTTGTCCTCGATGACTTGAACGAACCTCGCGGCATGTGGATACTCACCGATGGCACGCTGTGCGTGGCCGAGGCCGGCTCCCTTCCTGAGGGCCAGTCGGTGCGAGAGGGCCCCACGGCCAATCGTGCCGACACAGGATCGCTCACCTGCATGGATGCGGATGGAGCTCGCCAACGAGTCGTCGAGCAGCTCCCGTATGTGCTGTACAACGTCACAGGCGTCACGACCGGACCGGCCGACGTCGCCGAAATGGGCGGAGAGCTGTATCTGCTCACAGGCGAAGGCGAAGGGGATCTGGCCCGCACCCTGCTCAGGATCACCGACCACACCGCTCCGCCGGACGTCGTGGGAGACTTCCTGGCCTTCGCGACGGAGACCGCGCCGGCCGACTTCTTCGACGTGACCCACATCTTCTCCAATCCGTTCGCGATGGTTCCCGACCCCGGGAACGGTCGCTTTCTCGTGACGGACGGTGCCACCGGCCATGTGCTCGCTGTCGGACTCGATGGCGCGATAGAGGTCTTCGCTGAACTGCCGGGCCACGAGGTGCTCACCGGCATCGCCAGAGGGCCTGACGGCGCGATCTTTGTCGCTTCGTTCAGCCAACTGCCCCATGCGACGGGAACAGGATCGGTGCTGCAGGTCTTCGCCGACGGTTCCTTCGCGGTGGCCGTTGACATCGTGACCACCCCGATCGACCTTGCCTTCGATGCCGCAGGGCGTCTGTACGTTCTCGAGTTCATAGGCGACAACGGTTCGAGTGATCCGTATAGAGGCAGGACAGGCCGCTTGCTGCGTTTTGAACCCGACGGCGACGGTTGGGACTCTGGCACCGTGCTCATCGAGAACCTGCCGTTCCCGACTGCGCTGCTCATCGATGCCCGCGACAGGGTCTACATCTCGGTCCATGGCGCCTTCAGCGCAGCGGGCAGCGGCCTCGTGGTGCGGATCCACGATCTCGCCGAACGCGAGGCGGGAGACCCGCCGTTGCAGTTCACGGAGTGAGCCCTGCGGCCCACGTTCTCCTGACGAATCGAAAGAGCGATGCTGACGTGGTCAGGCGACAGATCTCGCTGCGGTTGTCAGGTTCACGAGCTTAGCGGTCGCCGTTCCCAGATCCAGCATCCCGAGCCCGCAGTCCGGAGCCGCGACGAGCCGCCGTCGGTCGATGTGCGAGAGTGCCACCACGAGGCGCTCCCGTATCTCATCCACCGATTCGACACGGGTTCTGGCGATGGCGACCAGACCGAGGATGACGGTACTCCGCTCGAATAGCTCCAGAAGTTCGAGATCGGACGGACGGTGCGCATCCTCGATCGAGATCGCGTCGACCGCTGCCTCGTCGAGGGCCGGCGCCAACTCGAAGTAGGCAGCGGGGTCGGCCTTGAGAACATCCTCGTCCGGCTGGTCGAGATGGCGCGGGTAGCCACAGCAGATGTGAACGACCCGCTGTACTTCTTCCGGCACACCGGCGAAGCAGCGTTCGAGGTCCTCGATTCCGAACGCGAGCGCATCGTGGGTCTTACGGGCGAATACAGGCTCGTCGACCTGGATGTAGCGGCAACCGGCGTCCGCAAGTGCCCTGATCTCGACGTTCAGGGCTTCGGCAAGGTCGCGATTGAGCGTCCGCGGGTCGCCATAGTGGTGGTCCGCAACGGTATCCGCGATGGTCATCGGCCCCGGTACGGTGATCTTGATGGGCTGCGTGGAATAGGACTGTGCGATCTGGTAGTCGTACGGAAGGAAGGTGCCCATGGGGCGGACCTTGTCGATGATCGTCGGCACCTCGCGCTCCCACATCCCCGTCCGGATCTCGCGGACCTGGAGGTGCTCGAAGTCCACACCGCTCAGGTGCCGCAGGTGGTAGAAAATGTAGTGCTCCCTACGCATCTCACCATCTGTCGGCACGTCGATTCCGACATCAACCTGAGCTGTGACTGCCTTCTGGGTTGCGAGCGCGAATCGTGTCTCGAGGTCTCGATTGTCGAAGTAGAACGCATCGAACGTCGCCGAGTACTGCTCCTGGAAC
>SMXV01000073.1 GCA_004356175.1 Acidobacteriota bacterium | reverse complement strand
GGCCGCGGGTTCAAATCCCGCCTCTGGCTCCGCACACCGTTCAGCGCGTCCAGCGGCCGACGAAATGATGGGCGACCAGCCACGCCCTCGCAATGCGTGAAACCGTCCACGCAATGAATACGACGTAGCCGATTGCAATAAACCAGAAGAGCGATACCAGGAGCTCGTGAGCTGTCACTGTGACCTCATGTTCCCAAATGTATCCTGGCCCTGTGACAGAAAACGGCCCCACGGGGAGCTCCCGCGGGGCCGCTCTCTGGTTGTGAGCCCAGATGTGTCCTGTGTCTCTATCCCTCTGGTGTTGCTGTGAACGAGAAGGACTGCGATTGTCCCGTACTGGCCTTGAGTTTCACACTGAATGTCTTGTTTGCAGGGGCGTCGGCAAAGAAGACCTTCAGCTCCCACTTCCCATTCTCGTTGGCGGTTGTTGAGCCGCTCCCATAGGCCGAGCTCGCGGTGATCTTCGTTCCTGGTTTTGCCTTGCCATAGAAGACGTCGTAGGGCACTTCGAGGCTGCATGTTCCGTACGTCTGGTAGGCAACAAATGCAACCGTTTCGTCCTTCGGCTCTTCCTTTGAGTCGTCTTTCGAAGCGTCGTAGTAGACGGTCACCGATGCGTGCGAAATCTCACCGTCTTTGCCAACAGTCTCAAATACGACTCTGTTCTTACCTGGCGAAAGAACGAGTTTCATGGACCACTCTCCATCAATCGACTCCGCCACGAACTTTCCGCGGTGGATGGAGATGCCTTCAAGGGCGGTGCCTCCGAACGTTACGACAGAGGTCTCGAAACGGGCGTCATCGAGCGGATGGCTCAATGTGAACAGAGGTTCGCTGACCTCGGACTTCTTCTCGGCAGCTTCTCCCTTCGCGGACTCCTCTGAAGTCTCCTCCTTCGGTGCATCAGCCGGAACCGCTTCGTCCTTCTCCGTGTCAGGAACCAACGTCGGTGTTGTTTCCTTCTCCGGTTCAGACGCGGTCGTAGTCTCTATCTCCTCAGCGGCTTCAGTTGTCTTGGTTGCAGATTCTCCCCCGGACGGATACGCAACCGTGGATGCGTCGCCACCGGACCAGTATGTGCCGACGCCAGCCATTGCTGCACCGCCAATCAGGACAATCGCGAACGTAACAACCGCCAGCAATAGTGGTTTCCCTTTCATGGGTATAGATCCTCTCCCAATCGATGTGTGATGCCTCCGCCCGTCACTGCCCTATGTGTGACACGCACGAGAGGAGCGTGAGGTTTACCGAATGTCTCGTGCGCCGGAAAATTCTGCCGATATCTGAGTAAACCTTCCATGCCTGCCGAGCGTGTGACTGGAGACAGATGACCGTACGACCGAAACCCCGAGCGCCTGTTGAGGGCACCGGAGTGGGTGAGGGGCAGGAGACCTCATCAGCGATTTTGCGCGCGACCGAGCCGTTCGACAGGTTCTACGAGCGAGAGTTCAAGCCCGTCGTCGGTCTCGCCTACGCGTTGTCGGGCAGCCGAGCGGCATCTGAAGATCTCGCACAGGAGGCGTTCATCGCCGCACATCGAAACTGGGAGAAGGTCGGAACGTATGACAATCCTGGGGCATGGGTGCGGCGCGTCGTCTCGAACCTCGCTGTCTCGCGATTTCGCAAGCTGTCGAGTGAAATCAAGGCCGTGGCTCGACTCACAGGTTTCGGACGATCGCACGCGGAGATTGGGGAGCTTCCGAGTGAAGCAGACGGGTTTTGGGCGAACGTTCGCAAGTTGCCTAAGCGCCAGGCACAGACACTTGCGCTGCACTATCTGGAGGACCGGCCGGTGAACGAGATCGCCGCAATTCTCGAGTGCTCACCGAGCACGGTAAAGGTCCATTTGCACAAAGGACGAAAGAGGTTGGCCGCCACCCTCGGAATCGACATGGGAGACCAAGCATGACCACTCTTGACATGCTCGCTGCCGAATCGGCATCAGCAATCCATCTGAGTGTTGCACACGTGTCCGCTCCTGCTGGTGGCATCGCGCCGGTCATTCGGGCAGCAGCGATATGGCGCGGATTCGGATACGCGTTTTCGGTAGCGACAGTGGGAGTCGCTGTCGTGGTTGCGCTTGTCATCGTGACCCCGACACTTGGCGATCCAGCTCAACAGGTGCCGACGAGCAGCGTTGTTGCACCTACTACCGATGCCGTCGTGCCGATGAGCGTTCCTGACCAATCGATGGCGCCAATCGCTGTCCCGGAATCTCTTGAACCGGCTCCCGTGGTTTCACCACCGGTGGGCTTGTCCGATGATGGCCCCGTTGCGGCTGACACATCGCCGCCTGCGATTGCGGTCACATCGCCGCAGGATGGTGATCGTCTTGAGACGAAGACCGTTACGTTCACCGGCACAACCGAGATTGGGGCAACCGTTGTTGCGAGCGGCAAGTTTTCTGCCACGGTGGACGCAGACGGTGTGTGGACCGTTTCACTTGTTATTGCGCACGGTGCAAACGGAGTCGTGTTTGTTGCAACGGACGCGGCAGGCAACCATGCCGAGGTTCGCATAGTCGTGCACCTCGATATCGCGGAGGTCACGACGACAACAACCAAGCCAACGGAATCGTGGCAATTTACGGCAACCCAGAAGTACGGGTCATGCGAACTGCCCGAGCCGTACGATGTGTTCAGTGGGAAGGCAGAACCAGGCTCGACCGTGAACATCGCTTCGCCAAACGGCGACGGGTCCGCTGTTGCCGACGGCGACGGAAATTGGAGTGTGAAGGTCTTCTTCCCCACTGCCGTGTACAACGTCACCTTTACGGTGACCGCAACGGACTACACGGGAGCGACAGAGACATTCTCTTTCGTGAGTTTGTACAACGGATAGCTGAAGCTCGACGCTGATACTCTCTGCGCAATGGCTGACCAGGCAAATTTCGAGCGCGACGCAATGCAATTCGCCCCGCAGCTGTATTCGGCGGCGCGACGCATGACCCGAAATTCGGCGGACGCTGAGGATGTCGTGCAGGAGACCTATCTCAAGGCATATAGGGCGTACGATTCCTTCACGGAGGGAACAAACCTCAAAGCGTGGCTCTATCGCATCCTGACCAACACGTACATCAACAAATACCGCAAGAGCCAGCGCCGCCCTCAAGAGGTTGAGCTTGGCGAGCTGCAGGACATGTATCTCTACAAACGCCTCGGAGAGACCTCGGGAGCCCAAGTGAGCGCCGAGGTTCAAGCACTCGACCTCTTCGTGGACGAGGACATAGTTGAGGCGATTGAATCTTTGCCGGAGAACTTCAGGCTCCCCGTTTTGTACGCAGACGTTGACGGATTTTCTTACAAGGAGATTGCGGAAATCCTTGACATTCCGATCGGAACCGTGATGTCGCGACTGCATCGGGGAAGAAAAGGGCTCCAAAGGAAGTTATGGAACTTGGCAGTTGAACGCGGATTAGTGGAGCCGGAAGAATGAGCGGATGCGACAACGCAATCGAGTATGTGTATCAGTACATCGATGACGAGCTGACTTTTACACGGAAAGAGCGGATCAAATGGCATCTGAGGCGTTGCGGCGACTGCATCGGCGCATTCGAATTTGAGGAATCTCTCAAGCTGAGAATCGCTGCCGGTGGAAAAACCGAGCCCCCAGCGGAACTTTTTGACACCCTCCGAGCGTTAATAGAGCAAGAACGTAATACGGGGGCCTCCGACTGCTGACGCATCGGGGTTCCGCCCATGGAGGTCAGCATGCAGGAGACTGCACTCAAAGGTCGCAAGTTCACGGGTTCTGCCCGTCCACCCAAGACATATTCAACGTCGCGCACGTGCGCAAGCAAGGTGTGCGATACCCGCCTGAGCCAGTACAACAAAAGGGAGTACTGCTTCACGCACGCCCCAACGAAGTACCCACGCTTGCGTGGGCGAATCGTGAAGGCCGAAGCCTGACATAGCGCAGCACAAGCACAACGATTGAAGTGTCGGTAGCCCCGGCGCTTTTTTCGTGTTGACATGAATCCGTCGGCAACCGCTAGCTGTCTATCCTCAGCTGGATGACCCACCTTCGACGACTCGTCCCACTGCTTGGCGTGCTACTCGTCTTGACCGCTGCGCTGCCATCTTTTGCGGCGAGCCATGCGGAAGACGACGATGGTCAGGGGACCGAGTCGGTCAGCACCACAGATGAGCCAGTGCAAATTTCTGAGCCCGGGGTCATTTCGGGTGCGGACTCACCTTCGGTCGTGATCCCTGAACTGGAAGTCGAAGAGTTCGAACAACCTTGGACAGCGAGGTACCTAATTCCGTTCCTGGTTGTGTCGGCAATTTTCATCCTTGCAGTCGTGGTAATCACGTACAACCGCTCGGTCCGCCACCGCTACAAAGTCGTCGCCTGACTGGATCCGTCTCACGTGCTACCCAGGGTAACAGGATCCGTGGTTGCTTAGGCTGGGGGGATGAGTCAGGTGAGTAATGTTGATTGGGAGGTTGCGGCACGTACGGCGCGGCGCTTTACTGGCGCCTACCCGCTTGCGGGGACGTACCACGAGGCACGATTCCAGCTTCAGGCACCGGAACTTGTGGCGCGGGCGTCAGAAATGGTCTCGGACGAGACCGGTCTTGAGCTCGTCGGCAGCCCGGTTGTTGACGTCATCTCGCGTGAGCAGTGGGTAGATATCAACGTCCGATCCTTTGCGGTCCTGCTTGCACCGATCGAAGAAAAACTCGCGAACACATCGTCGATTGGGTCGGGGGTGGCGGCGAAGGTTGTGGGGGTCGAACTCGGTGCCGTTCTCGGATTTCTGTCGAAACGTGTGCTCGGGCAGTACGAACTTGTACTCCCAACGGGGGACTCTGATGCGGGCGACACCGTTCTGTTCGTGGGTGCAAACATCATGGCGATGGAGCGTCGACACGAGTTTCGACCGTCGTCATTTCGTTTCTGGGTCGCGCTGCACGAGTGCGCTCATCGAGCTCAGTTCACCGCCGTTCCCTGGATGCGCGCATACTTTCTCTCGCTCGTCGACGAGCTTGTCTCGTCGTCGAAGCCGGAGAAGGGGAGGTTGCAACGTGTTGCGTCGGAAATCAGGACGGCTGCGGCATCGGGAGGAGACATGCTGGGCGATGCAGGCATTGTCGGCCTATTTGCATCTCCTGACCAGCGCGGCGTACTCGACAAGGTTCAGGCCCTCATGTCGCTGCTGGAAGGGCACGGGCACGTGGTGATGGATCGAATCGGTGAGCGAGAGATCATCGATGTTGAGCGGATGTCGAACGCGCTCAAGGCCCGTCGCAAAGACCCGAAATCGGCAGCGTTCATGAAGCTGATTGGCATCGAGATGAAACTCAAGCAGTACGAAAATGGCGCAGCATTCATCAAGCAGGTCGAGAGCGAAGCGTCGTGGGATGCCCTTTCAATGGCGTGGGAGTCGCCAGAGGCTCTGCCGACGTTGTCCGAGATCGACAACGCAACACTCTGGCTCGACCGGATGGCCGGGTGAACTCCTCAATCGTCTCGGCTGTTCGCGATGCTGTGAACGACTCGGACTGTGTTGTGGCGCTCGGTGGTGGCGCCGATTCGGCTGTCCTGTTGTGGGCAGCATGTGAGGTGCTCGGCCCAGAGCGAATCGAAGCCGTATTCGTATTCCATGATCTCGAGGGGTCCGAGATGCTCAGGGATTCCGCAGGCGCCCTCGCCGCGCAGTTGCGTGTAAGGCTCATGGTCTTTGATCGGCCGATTTCTGACGGTGGAAACCTTGAGGCGCGGGCGCGAACAGAGCGATACGACGCAATGGAAGCGCTGCTCGTCGACGGCCGACTCGGACTGACCGGCCACACAGCTGACGATCAGGCCGAGACGATTGTCATGCGCATGTTTCGAGGCTCAGGCAGTGGCGGACTCTCAGGTATCCCCTCCGCGCGGGGGGCATGGAGAAGGCCGCTGCTTGACATGTCGCGAAGCACTCTGCGTGAAACTGCGATTGAACTGCATCTGCCGTTTTCAGACGACCCAGCCAACGAGGACAAGAGGTTCGTTCGCTCGCGGGTCAGGCACATCATCATGCCGACAATCGAACGAGAGCTTGGACCAGAATCGAAGTCCAACGTGGCAAGGTCCGGTGCACTACTTGGCGCAGACGATGCCCTGCTTCAGAGACAGGCCAATCTGGTGCCAACTGTCAGGTTCCCCGGAGGTGTCTCGATTCCCATCGGAGCCATCGTTTCGGCCCCCAGACCGGTGGCGTCGCGGGTTGTGCGCAACGCCCTGCATCTACTCATGAAGGACGCCAAGAGCAGCCAGAACGATGTCGACGCTGTTCTGAAGGTGGCCAACGGATCGAAAGGCATCACAATTTCCAACGGCTTCATCGTGACACCCGAGCGCCCCTTCGTCACAATCCATGCCACAAGTCATTCCACAAACCAGCTCACCGAAACACATCGAGGGCAGGAGGAAATCGAGATCGAGGTTGGGAGCACCTTCGAGTGGTTCGGCAGCGAGTACACGGTCACTCGCCACCCAATCTCGGGCCGGTACCGAACCGGGGGCCGATTCACTGTCCTGTCATCTGAGGCCGTGCAGCCACCCACTTCAGCACGCAATCTCGGGAATGGCGACCGAATCGATACGGGGCACGGTTCGACACCTCTCACAGAGCTTCTCCGTGTAACTGGTGTTCCTGCGCGAGTGCGTCGCACCTCGCTGGTCGTTACGGTTTCTGGCAAGGTTGCCGCACTTGGAGGAATTCGAGTTGCTTCGTGGGCGGCACCACGACACGGCCAACCGGCCGTGGTAATCAAGCGGGAATACACACAGTGAACATTGGCGAAGTACTCATCACCGCCGACGAGATTGATGCAAAACTCAAGGAGATGGGCGACGCCATCACTGAGGACTATCGGGGGAAAGACCTACTTCTCATCGGAATTCTCAAAGGCGCGTTCGTTGTTATGGCCGACCTCGCCCGCCACATTGACCTTCCCGTCGAGTTCGACTTCATGGCAGTGTCGTCATACGGATCTGCGACAAAAAGCTCAGGGGTTGTGCGAATCCTCAAGGATCTCGACCAGGAAATCGAAGGACGACATGTCCTCATTGTCGAAGACATCGTCGATACCGGCCTGACGTTGCAGTACCTGCTCAAGAATCTACAGGTGAGGAAACCGGCAAGCCTTGGCCTCGCGGCATTACTCATCAAGGACGGCATTGAGCGACCGCCGCTCGAAATCAAGTACGAGGGTTTTCACATTCCGAACAAGTTCGTGGTCGGCTACGGACTTGACCTTGACGGGAAATACCGGAACCTTCCATACGTGGCGGTCGTTTCTGATGCAACGGTGCCGACGCCCTGAGACGGTAACTTTGCCGGTACTTAGGCGTACCATGTGGCAGTGTCGGGTCCGAATCAGGCGACGTGACATACAAGAAGGAGCCAGAGCACTGTGAATCGTACGGCGAGAACAATTCTCGGGTACCTTGCTGTCATATTTCTTGTTGTTGTGTCCTTCCAGCTGATTTTCAGCCAGGCAACAAAACCCACAGAGCTCTCCCTTACCGAGTTCGATAGCGCACTTGCGGCAGGCGAGATCTCGGGCGAAGTGGTCATGAAGGACAAGTCGAACGAGTTGTCAGGTACGGTCGTCATCGACGGCACAGAGTCTGAGTTCCTCGTCCGCTACCCCGCTGAGTATTCCCCTGATCTCACGAAGCAGCTTCAGGAAGCAAACGTCGACATCCGCGTTGACGCCGAGAATCCGACGTTCTTCACATATCTCATCAGCTTTGTCCCATACCTCCTGATCTTTGGACTCTTCTTCTTTGTCATCATGCAGATGCAGGGTGGCGGCAACAAGATCATGCAGTTCGGAAAGTCGAAAGCACGTATCGTGACCAAAGACATACCAACGGTCACGTTCGCTGATGTTGCCGGTGCGGACGAGTCCGTCGAAGAACTCGAGGAAATCAAGGAGTTCCTCGAACATCCGCAGAAGTTCCGCGCCATGGGGGCGAAGATTCCCAACGGGGTGATGCTGTACGGGCCGCCTGGAACGGGAAAGACGCTGCTTGCTCGTGCCGTCGCAGGTGAGGCGAACGTTCCGTTCTTCGCAATCTCAGGGTCTGACTTCGTCGAGATGTTTGTCGGTGTCGGTGCTTCACGGGTGAGGGATCTGTTCTCGCAGGCGAAAGAGGCTGCTCCATCCATCGTGTTCATCGACGAAATCGATGCGGTCGGCCGGCATAGGGGCGCAGGACTTGGCGGAGGTCACGACGAACGTGAGCAGACGCTCAACGCGCTGCTCGTCGAACTCGACGGGTTCGAGCCAAACGAAGGCGTCATCGTTATTGCCTCGACCAACCGGCCCGACATTCTTGATCCGGCGCTGCTGCGTCCCGGCCGTTTCGACAGACAGATATTTGTTGACCGTCCTGATCTCAGAGGCAGAGAGAAGATTCTCGAGGTCCACGCAAAGGGCAAACCGATCGCCAAAGGAGTCAATCTTGGTGATCTTGCGCGCCAAACACCCGGATTCACGGGAGCCGATCTTGCCAACCTCATCAATGAAGCAGCTCTTCTCTCTGCGCGAATCGGCGACGATGTGATTACGAACGCATCGCTTGAGGAAGCCATCGAGCGGGTTCTTGCCGGCCCGGAGCGAAAGAGCCGTGTGATCTCTGAAAATGAGAGAAAAATCACGGCGTATCACGAAGGCGGTCACGCCCTTGTTGGATACGCCCTCCCCAATGCTGATCCGATTCACAAGGTATCGATCATCCCTCGAGGTCGTGCAGGTGGATACACACTTGCGCTGCCACTTGAGGACAAGTTCTACATCCGAAAGTCAGAGATGATCGACCAACTTGCGATGTTGCTCGGCGGACGCACAGCGGAAGAACTCATCTTTCTCGACCCGACAAGCGGTGCCGCAAACGACATCGAGAAGGCGACAGGCATTGCACGCAAGATGGTTACGGAGTACGGCATGAGCGAGAAACTTGGGCCTCTCCAGTATGGGAAACCGGACGGGGAGGTATTCCTCGGGCGTGACTACTCGAGTCGTCAGGAACTTTCCGACGACGTTGCTGCTGCGGTGGACGACGAGATACGAGTCCTCATTCATCAGGCCCATGACGAGGCGCTACAGATCCTGACCTTCCACGAGGACGCACTCCACCGGATTGCGGAGGCGCTGTTGGAGAAGGAATCGCTCGACGCGCAGGAGGTCAGGGATGTCCTTAGTGATGTGCCGAAGTGGGAGCACACGTCAGACGGTGGAATTCGATTGCGACCGCCCGAAGGGCTGAACTCCGATCAGAACGTAAGTGCCGAAGCAGCCTCCTGAGACCCGCAAGGGAGCTCCTCAATCGGTTAGCTGGAAACTCCGCGGTACGACACTCTCGCTTGACCAGCCGGTGCTGATGGGCGTTGTCAATGCAACACCTGACTCGTTCTCCGACGGTGGCGCCTTCGATACTGCGGATCAGGCCGTTGCGGCCGGACACACAATGGCGAATGAGGGTGCCGCGATCATCGATGTCGGCGGTGAGTCAACTCGACCGGGCGCTGAGCCGGTAAACGTTGATGAGGAGCTTGGCCGAGTTCTTCCCATCATCGAAGGCCTGCTTCGCGGCGGCCTTCTCGTCTCTGTCGATACGTCAAAACCGACCGTTGCGCGCAGGGCGATCGAAGCGGGCGCAGTGATTGTCAACGACGTAACCGGCCTCAGGGACCCCGAGATGCGTGCTGTGTGCGCCGAGACGGGTGTTGGAGTTGTCATTATGCACACAAAGGGCACGCCCACGACGATGCAGGACAGCCCGCACTACGTCGATGTCGTGTCAGAGGTAGCTGTCTTCCTTGCCGATGCTGCGACAAGCGCAATGGCAGCGGGCGTTGAGCGGTCGGCGATCGTCGTCGACCCTGGAATCGGTTTCGGCAAATCGTACGATCACAACCTTGCGCTTCTCTCAGCCATGGGCGCGATCGTCGACATAGGTTTTCCGGTCCTGCTCGGAACGAGTCGCAAGGGGTTCCTCGGCACGATCCTCGAACCGAGCAGGGGATCCACGGCTCCCAAGGACAGAGATGGCGCAACAGCAGCGACCACTGCGCTCGCCGTCGCGCAGGGTGTCAAGATATTGCGCGTCCACAATGTTGCTCTTGCGGCAGATGTAGCACGTGTGGTGTGGGCTATTGTGCAAATCAGTCATGGTAAAGAAGAAAACAGGACTTGAACCGAGAGCTTTCTGCTGGGTAATCAACGATCGCTTGGCAGTGTCTGAACGTATCGGCGGTTACGGGTTCCAGCACCGGCGAGTGCGTCGCGAAGAAGAAATCATGTGGCTCAAGGGCCACGGTGTGAACTCGATTCTCAGCCTGCTTGGATCGAACCAGAATTCGACGGCGTACGTAGGTGCAAGCCTGTCGTTTGCGTACCACGAGGTTCCAGACGATCTCGAACCAGAAGATGTTGTCCCAATATATCAGGCGTTCGCTGCTGCCCTCTCGCCAATGGACGCAGTTGTTCTTGTGCACCGCGACACCATCGATGACACGCTTGCTGGCCTCCTTGCGGGCTACCTGATCTACTCGGGCATGGTGGATGATCCGATCGTCGCGACCGATGTCATCCAGCGCATCCTTGGGCGGGCAATCGGCCCTGAGGGCCGCAGACTGATTCCCGAGACGTAGTGCCCTGTCCAGCAACCTCTGCGGTGTTCTGTCGCCCAGGAACGCCGTTTGCGGCGCCCTCGTCGTCAACGCGGTTCAGACTGCGCCTTCGTCCTGCGTCCTTACGACCAACGCCCGTGAATCGACATCGACAGCCCGAACGTTGCCGGACAGGGCACTAACCGTGCCTACGGTATTTGTGGGGATTGGCTCAAACGTCGGTGACCGAAGACACCATCTCAGCACCGCGGTGGAGGGCCTCGCGTTGCTCGGCGACCTGGTTGCTGTGTCACCCATCTATGAGACCGCTCCGGTCGGCGATGTGGATCAGGGCCACTTTCTCAATGCCGTTGCCCACATCGAAGTTGAGCTCAGTCCTCGCGACTTTCTGAAACAACTCATCGAAATCGAGCAGGCCGCAGGCAGAGTCAGGGTGGAGCGCTGGGGCCCACGGACCCTTGATCTTGACATCCTCACCTATGGCGCAGAGACGATTGATGAACCTGGCCTCATTGTGCCTCATCCTGAGATGCGAAAACGAAGGTTTGTGCTCACGCCACTTGTGGATCTCACGCCGGGGCTTGCCGATGCTCGGGGAGCGTTTGCCGACTCGCTCGGCGATGTTGCAGATCAGGACATCAGACGTGTGACCGGACCGTACGAGGTCGACATCGGACGGTGGATGGACAGCATCGAGACTGCAACGGAACTCACAGAGACACCAACAGGGTTTCGTTCGAACACATCGCCGGACTGGGTGAACCGCACCGGCAACATGTTCGGAGCCTTCCTCTCAGCCCTTGCATTGCGAGCGGTTGGTGCCACCGAACCAGAGCACGTGCCATCGTCTTTGACCTACCGATTTGCACATCCTGTGCCTCTCGGTGCTACGTTGAACATCGAACCTGTCAAGCTCAGACGCTCCGCACGTTCTGCCGACCACGTTGTCTCTCTCCTCGTCGATGATGTCGTTGTGGGCATGGCGTTCATTGGCACCGTGGCGAGCCTCCATCCAACCGAGTATGCACCGGAGTTCCCCGATGTCCTTTCTCCATCCGAGTGCGAGTCGATGGCGGCGGGGTGGGAGCGAAGCGGAATCACCCTTGGCACGTCAGGTCGTAGTTGGAAGATGCTTGAGCGGTGGGACATGCTCGACCTTGCTGACTCCCAGACCGCCCTGTCACGAGCGTGGTGCCCGAACGTGGCCCTCGGAACGGACAATCCCTACGTGCGCGCCGCAGCAGTCCTGATGCCAATCGACGTCCTTGTCTGGCGTTCGGCTATGAGCTCTGCAGGTCTGTTGGGAACGGATAGGCTCATTGTCACACCCACCATCGAATTCTCCGGCCGTTTCGGCAACCTCGCCGAGGATCCCGGATTTCACCTTGCCGAGGTGAAGGTTGAGCACATGTCAAAGAGATCCGTCTTCGTAACGACGCATGTTTGGTCTGAGAACGGCGCACACATTGCTGTCGGGTCGAGCCACAACCTCGTTGTCGAACCGACCTGAGCATCGTCGACCGTGACGTCTGTACACTCGCGACTGGACCGATACCCCCTATGGATCGGAACCAGATGGACATTGCCATATACGGACCCGGTCGCGTTGGCGGAGCGATCGTCTTAGCTGCGGTTCGCGCAGGCCACCACATCACAGCAGTTGATGGACGCAATCGCGACGCTGTCGCAAAACTCCTGTCGCAGGTCTCAATCGACGCAGGGCAGCCGGACATCACGTTCGTAACAGTGACCGACGACGCGCTTGTTGAGGTTGCCACAGATATCGCAGCTCGCTGGGACAACGGTGCCGCAGTGCACGTGTCTGGTGCGCTCGGTCTCTCCGTTCTTGAGCCAATCGCGCAGACGGGGGCAGACACGGGGTCGTTTCATCCGCTCGCGACCTTTCCCGATTCGCTCCAGGGCGCCAAGAGCCTTCCTGGGTCGTGGGTGGCAATTACCGCATCAGAGCCGCTGCGTTCCCTGCTCTTTGAGTTTGCAATATCGCTCGGATGTCAACCGTTCGATCTCGAAGACGACATGAAGGCTCTCTACCATGCCGCAGCCTCGGTCGCCGCGAACTACACGACTACGACCCTTGATCTTGCTGAGAGGTTGTTTCTTGCCGCGGGTGTGCCATTCGAGGCGGCACGCCCACTCGTTGAGTCGGCCGTGACCAACGCATTCGAGATGGGACCGATGCGTGCCATGACAGGGCCGGTGGCACGGGGCGACGTTGCAACGGTCGAGAGTCAGCTGTCGGCAATCCGTGATCACATCCCTGAGGTCATTGAACTGTTCGAACAACTGACTCGTGCCACCGCTGCTCGCAGCGAAACAGAACCCGAGATTCGTGGGGCGCTCCAGTGAAGACCGTCTCAACGTTCAACGGGGCCCGCGAGCTTGCCGACGGACGAGTGGGCCTTGTCCCCACAATGGGCTACCTCCATGAGGGCCATCTCAGTCTCATCGAGACCGCCCGCAGCGAGAACGACACCGTCGTCGTCAGCGTATTCGTCAACCCGATGCAGTTCGGTCAGCAGAAGGATCTTGAGACCTATCCAAGAGACGCTGGGCGCGACAGCGCGCTGGCCAGCGATGCTGGTGCTGACATCATGTTCACGCCGAGCGTCGAGCACATGTATCCGTTCCAGCACCGAACTGTTGTCTCTGTTGGTACGGTTGCAGAGGGCATGGAGGGTGCACACCGCCCCGGTCACTTTGATGGTGTCGCAACGGTTGTGGCGAAACTTTTTGCAGGGCTGCAGCCCGATGTGGCGTATTTTGGCCGCAAGGACGCGCAGCAGCTCGCTGTTGTTCGAGCGCTTGTTGCTGACTTGGCGTTTCCCGTCTCCGTTCGTGGCATATCAACGGTGCGGGAGGCAGATGGTCTTGCCCTGTCGAGCAGAAACGTGAAGATTGATGAGACCAACCGCGCAACCGCCTTGAGCCTCTCGACCTCACTGATGCTCGTTGCTGATGCGTTCGAAGCGGGGGAGAGGAAGTCCCGAGTTCTCAGGGACATCGTCCGCCAGTCGCTTGCATTGTCCCAGCAGCTTGCTGTCGACCATGTCGAGGTGGCACGGTCAGCTGATGCCCGAACGGTCGATGCGATCGACGCTGAGGCTTTCGTTGCCGTTGCAGGTACCGTTGGCGGTGTTCGGCTGATTGACAACGTGACACTCGACCCATCAACGGGCACGGCAGACCGTGGTACTCGCCTCACCCGACCGAGCATTCTGTATGGAGGTTCCTGATGCTGCTGGCGATCGATGTTGGAAATACGCAGATCGCGCTCGGACTTTTCGACGACGACGACCTTGTGGGTCACTGGCGAGTGTCAACGGATCCGAACATGACGTTCGACGAAGCGCGATGGCAGCTCGTGGGCATTCTTGGTGCGGACGGGTTTTCCCAGGAAGACATCAGCGGAGTGTCGATCTCAAGTGTGGTTCCGGCAATCACCAGTGCGCTTCGTCGAGTTGCTCCTCATCTCACGACAGGCGCCGTTGTCGTTGTGGAGCCAGGCGTCAAGACGGGCATGTCGATCGACATCGACAATCCACGGGAGGTCGGGGCTGACCGAATTGTCAACGCACTGGCTGCGAGGCAGAAGTATGGGGCGCCTGTTGTGGTTGTCGATTTTGGCACTTCAACGAACTTCGACGTTGTCAATGCCGACGGCGCGTATGTTGGAGGATCCATCGCTGCTGGACTTGAAGTCTCGACCAATGCCTTAATTTCGCGTGCAGCAGCGCTTCGAACCGTTGAGTTCTCCATTCCACGTTCCGTCATCGGGCGGGGAACCGTTGAAGCCATCCAGTCTGGCAGCCTCTACGGCCACGCAGGGCTTGTTGACGGAATTATGGAGCGTATCGTGGCTGAATTCGACGAGCCGGTGGCGAGAGTGGCAACCGGTGGTCTGGCATCCACGATTGTGCCACACTGCTCAAGTGTTGAGACGGTCGATCCCTATCTGACTCTTGAGGGTCTGCGCATGATTTTTGAACGCAATCAGGACGATGTATGACACACGATGAGCAGTCCGCCGCCGGGCCCTCCGGGGGTGACGATCTTGCCGAGGTGAGCCCGCTCATGCGCGAACGGGTCGCGAAGTACCGCAGAATCACCGACGGCGAAGGGTTTCCCTACTCCTTCGAACGTACAGACATGGCGGCCGACCTCGCTACACGGTTCTCCGATATTGAGCCTGGCACATCAACGGGCGAACTCACGACCGTTGCCGGTCGCCTCAAGGCGTCGCGAGAGATGGGGAAACTCATCTTCGCGCCGTTGACGGATGGGTCAGGAACGATTCAGCTCTTTGTCGATAGAAGCACCATCGGCGACGAAGGGTTCGAAGCATTCCGCGACCTCGATACGGGTGACTGGATTGGTGCAACCGGCGAGATCATCGCCTCGAAGCGTGGCGAATTGAGCGTCCGTGTCTCGAGCGTCGTACTTCTGCAGAAGAGCCTTCGGACGCCGCCAGACAAGTGGCATGGTCTCAAGGACGTTGAGCAGCGAAGTCGCCGTCGTTACGTCGACCTGCTCGCGAATGAGGAATCGAGAAAGGTTGCCCTCACTCGGGCACGGATCGTTAGTGAATTGAGAAGCCAGTTCGAGCGTCGCGGATATGTGGAGGTAGAGACGCCCGTCCTGCTTGCACAGGCGACAGGTGCTGCAGCGCGACCCTTTGCCACGCGACACAACGCGCTCGACCAGGACATGTATCTACGAATCGCCACCGAGCTGTACCTGAAACGTCTCGTGGTTGGGGGGCTTGAGAGGGTGTTCGAGATCGGTCGCATCTTTCGCAACGAGGGGATCGACTCGACGCACAATCCTGAATTCACCATGCTCGAGTCCTATGAAGCGTTTGCCGACTACAACGACATGATGGTGCTTGTCGAGGAGGTCGTCTCAGCGTGCGCTGTTGCGGCCACCGGAGCCGACACGATCACATACGACGGAAAGTTGCTCGATCTCTCAGGCCCCTATCGCAGGGCAACGATGCTTGAACTAACGCAGGAGGCCGTTGGTGAGCCGGTTACCTACGACACGCCTCTCGAAGAGCTACGGACTCTGGCTCTGAACCACGGAATCACTCCCGAAGATCATTGGGGCACAGGCAAGCTGATGGAGGCGCTCTTTGACACCCTTGTGGAGGACACATTGTGGGACCCAACGTTCGTGACAGAGCATCCCATCGAGATCTCGCCGCTCGCGAGGGTGCATCGGTCAAAGCCCCACGTCACGGAACGTTTCGAGCTGATTATTGCGGGTGACGAGTACGCAAATGCGTTCTCAGAACTCAACGACCCGTATGACCAGAGGGCACGCTTTGAAGCGCAGGCCGATGCACGTGCTGCCGGTGATGACAAGGCGCATCCGGTGGACGAGGACTACATACTTGCGCTTGAATACGGGCTTCCTCCAACCGGAGGACTTGGCCTTGGTGTTGACCGTCTCGTGATGTTGCTGACGGATAAACAGCACATCAGGGAGGTCATCCTGTTTCCTACGATGCGTCCGCTGCCCTCCAACTGAGCCAGGTGACCCGTGCGGATTGGTGTCCACAATCTGCTGTCAGAGTCCGATGAAACGCAGTTGTGTTATGCGGCTATGCCGGTGCCATCGATCACTCGCCACACGCCGTCAAATGACCCCGCAACATCGACCACCTGTCCGTCGACGAGCGCAAATGCGTAACACCGAACCGTCCGGTCACCTTGCTCAAATGCGAATGGTCCAAGCCCTGACGCGAAGACGTCGACCGTTGCTGGCCCATTTGAGAGAAATTCACCAAGCAGGTCCTGACACGCTGCAGTGAACACCGCAAAGAAGTCGGAGGGCCACCGCTGTGCATCGACCGTGACGTCACCAATGAATTGGGAACCGTGGCGAATGGCACAGTCGATGACCTGAGGTGCGAATGAGCTGTCGAGGCATGCGCCACTATCCGGATTCCATGCAAGATCAGACCTGTCTGCCATGGGGCCGGTGAACAACTGAGGGCCGTTTGTGTCCCTGAGTTCAACCACGCATGCCAGATACCGGTCGCCCCGATTCCATTCGTCCTCGTCCGGCATGTAGGTGATCAGTGTCGGCGTGTGTTCCCGTTGGGAGCCGAATACATCCGAGTAGGCCTTATCACACTCGTAGTTACGTTCGTAGGTGATTGCGTCGGCATCGTACTTGGCGAGGTCAGTGCCGATCTGGCGAGAGAGCACCACTTCAGCGTTGTGTGCGCCCTCGCATGGCACGACGATGTCCTTGGGGAACGGCGCGTATGGCAGCGTCTCTGTGTCCGGATCGATGTAGAGACACATGCCACTCGTCCAAACGGTCTGGGGGCTTGACTCGGCAGAGAGCTCTTCGAGGTATCTCATCGCGACGCCTGGTGTTGACGATGTCGTCACTATGAAACCGTCGCCGGTCGACTGGGCAAAGAGGATGAGCCCGCGCGGTATGACAACCTTGAACATGCCAGGAAGGACCACCTCAGTGTCGCTCTCGGTGAGCGTCTCGAGCAGAGCAGGTAAAAAGTTTGGGTCTCCACGCCAGGTGAGTGGCGGAATCACCGATATCGCGAGCACGTTGGTACCGCCGCCATCGGTGAACACATCCCACACGAGGGCATCGACAGTCGATTGAGGCAGCCACCGTTGGATCGTCGAGAGCGCGTCGATGTCGTAATCATCAGGTGGTGACCCTGTCACAAAATCTCCCACAGCGCCGAAGGCGTCCGAGGCAGTGTCGAAAATGTCCGGACGCTTCGGGGGTTCGATTGGATCCTGGGTATCCGGATCAACCGGGTTCGGGGGACTTGGGGTTGCGAGCGGTTGCGTCGTTGGAGGCGAAACGGTCGTCGTGGCCGTGCTTGTGCTTGGGGTTGTCGGAGCAGTGTTGGAAGGTGTGCACGCCGCAGCGAGCGCACAGAGAGATATCACGAGTGAGATGACTCGAATTGGCACGTCCGAAACGTAGTCATCAATTCCCGATACCCGTTCTCATCCAACGTGCCAACCTTGCGAGTCTCGAGAATCCGTAGGATTCTCACAAGCAACCGAGGAACGAGGTTGCCCTGGGTCCGTGGGGCAGGTGGGTTAGGTGCGGGCGTTCAGGACGCGGTTCATGAGGTATTGGTCGAGGTTGCCCAGGACGGTCTTCAGCGGGTTCGACGGGATCTGGTCGGCTGCCTTCTCTGCATTGCGGATACGCTCCTCGCATTCGTCGAGGACGATGTCGATGTAGCCGCCAGACACTGTCAACTCGATGACACGGGAGATGGCGTCTTGTGCGTACGGGCTGCCGCCCGAAAGCAGTGAGCCGATCTCGTCGCCGTCTTGACCCTTGGAGGCAAGAAGCACCGGAAGCGTGAATGTCCCCTCGCCGATATCTGAACCTGCCGGTTTGCCCAGGAACTCGTCACTCGCAATCAGATCGAGCACGTCGTCCGTCATCTGGAACACCATGCCCATCTGCCATGCCCACTCAGAAATACTCTCGACCGCGTCGGCGTCAGCTCCACCTGTCAATGCGCCGAGCCGAGCGGATGTGCGTATCAGTGACGCGGTCTTTCCCCCAATGACTCTGTAGTACCCATCCGGCCCATGCTCAAGACTGTGCGCGTACACGAGTTCGGACACCTGGCCCTCGCAGAGTTGCGCGTATGTGCGCGCAATGAGTGACACCGCTGCTTCGCCGAGCGGCGAAGCAATCTCCGACGCGCGTGCCAGAAGAAAGTCGCCAGCCAGAATTGCGACACTATTCGACCAGTTCGCATTGACTGAGGTAATTCCTCTTCGAGCGTTCGCCTCGTCAATGACGTCGTCGTGGTAGAGCGATCCAAGATGCACGAGCTCAACAGCGACTCCAGCCTCAACCGGAGCTTCGCCCGTCTCTGTGCCAAGTTCAGCAGCGACTTGTGCCAGCAGGGGACGGTACCGCTTGCCGCCCGCGACAAGTCCGTGTTGAGCGATCTTGGTCAAGAAGGGTGTTTCTGCGACCGATGATTCACGTAGGCGGGTCTCGACCCTTGCCATGCGCTCCCATACGCGTGGGATGGGCACAAGATCCTGAAACATCGGATTGTCCACTATCGGCTCCACGGCTGGGAATGGAGAGGGTAACAATCCGGTTAACGATACAAAAGCCAGACCGAGGGGTCAGGGACTGACGGTTCTGCTAGTCCCCGGCGTAGAGGTATTCGGTACCTATACTCCGCGAGGCGCACCGATATTCGGAGCGCCAAAGCCTTATGAGGTGAAGAACGTGTTCGAACGTTTTACAGATAGAGCCCGAAGGGTCGTCGTACTAGCGCAGGAAGAAGCGCGCCTCCTGAACCACAATTACATCGGGACTGAGCACATCCTGCTCGGTCTCATCCATGAGGGAGAGGGTGTTGCAGCCCGTGCCCTTGAAAGCCTCGGCATTGATCTCGACTCTGTACGAACCCAGGTCATCGAAATCATCGGACAAGGTTCGCAGGCGCCAACCGGTCACATACCTTTTACACCTCGCGCAAAGAAGGTCCTTGAACTCTCACTGCGTGAGGCACTTCAGCTTGGCCACAATTACATCGGGACTGAGCACATCCTGCTCGGTCTCATCCGTGAGGGTGAGGGTGTTGCCGCGCAGGTCCTCGTGAAACTTGGCGCTGAATTGACCAAGGTGCGACAGACCGTTATTCAATTGCTCTCTGGTGTGCAGGGTGACGAAGGCGAACGCTCAGGCGGCCACCCAGGTGGTTCGAGTTCACGCGACGGCGGTTCGTCCTCTGGTTCAGCGGTCCTTGATCAGTTCGGCCGCAATCTCACCCAGCTTGCAAAAGAGCAGAAACTCGACCCTGTCATTGGACGCGCTAACGAAATAGAGCGTGTCATGCAGGTGCTGTCTCGCCGGACAAAGAACAACCCTGTCCTCATCGGCGAGCCCGGTGTCGGCAAGACCGCGATTGTTGAGGGTCTTGCCCAAAAGATCGTCGACGGCACCGTTCCTGACACGCTCACTGGCAAGCACATCTACACCCTTGACCTTGGAGCCCTCGTAGCAGGTTCGCGGTACAGAGGCGACTTTGAGGAACGTCTCAAGAAAGTTCTCAAGGAGATCAAGACGCGAGGCGACATTATTCTCTTCATCGACGAGATTCACACCCTCGTTGGTGCGGGGGCTGCAGAGGGGGCGATTGATGCTGCGAGCATTCTCAAGCCAATGCTTGCGCGAGGTGAACTCCAGACAATCGGCGCAACGACTCTTGAGGAATACCGGAAGTACCTCGAAAAAGACTCGGCTCTTGAAAGACGATTCCAGCCAGTCAAGGTTGAAGAGCCATCTGTGGCAGACACCATCAAGATTCTTGGGGGCCTGCGCGACTCGTACGAGGAGCACCACCAGGTTGAGTACACCGACCAGGCTCTCGTCAACGCAGCGAACCTTGCGGATCGATACATATCCGACAGGTTCCTGCCGGACAAAGCTATCGACCTCATTGACGAGGCAGGTAGCCGGATGCGCTTGCGCAGGTCTGGGCTGCCTGACGATGTCAAAGAGATAGACGACAAGATCGGGAAGGTTCGTTCGGACAAGCGCGAAGCGGTCAATGCCCAGCAGTATGAGCGTGCAGCCAAACTTCGTGACACTGAGCGAGAGCTCGTACGGGAGCGTTCCGAGGCGGAGTCAGCTGCTGCCGAGTCAGCACCCGTGTTCAAGTCGACCATTGACGAGGAAGAAATCGCCGAAGTCCTTGCACAGTGGACAGGCATACCTGTTCACCGGCTGACCGAGGAGGAGACATCGCGTCTTCTCAACATGGAGGACGAGCTCCACAAACGCATCATCGGTCAGGCTGACGGAATTACCGCGGTCTCGAAGGCAATTCGGCGAACCCGTGCCGGTCTGAAGGATCCGAAGCGCCCAGGTGGTTCGTTCATCTTCCTTGGACCATCTGGCGTTGGAAAAACCGAGACCGCGAAAGCGCTCACAGACTTTCTCTTCGGTGACGAGTCGGCATTGATCCAGATTGACATGTCCGAGTACATGGAGAAGCACGCTGTGTCGCGTCTTGTCGGGTCGCCCCCTGGGTACGTTGGATACGATGAGGGCGGTCAACTCACCGAAGCTGTGCGTCGCAAGCCGTTCTCCGTTGTCCTGTTTGACGAGATCGAGAAGGCACATCCGGATGTATTCAACATTCTGTTGCAGATTCTTGAGGATGGCCATCTGACTGATAGCCAGGGTCGAACCGTCGACTTCAAGAACACTGTCATCATCATGACATCAAACCTCGGAACCGCAGAAATGCGCAAGAAGACAATCGGATTCTCCCAGGACGATGACGCAATCAACTACGAGAGGATGCGTACAAAAGTCACCGAAGCACTCAAGAACCATTTCCGGCCAGAGTTCCTCAACAGGGTCGACGAAGTGATCGTGTTTCACGAACTCACGGTGGAAGAGGTCAAGTTGATTGTTGACCTTCTTCTTGTGCGAGTACGCGAACAGCTTGAGAGCCAGGCTCTTGACCTTGTCCTCACGGACGACGCAAAGGAGCTTCTTGCCAAGGAGGGTTACGACCCTCAGCTTGGTGCTCGCCCACTACGGCGTGCCATCCAACAGCTGCTTGAGGATCCTCTGTCTGAGAAGGTGCTTTTCAAGGAATTTTCAGCCGGTAGCACGATTCTTGTGACCGTCGATGAGGAGACCAAGGGCAAGCTGGCGTTCGAGGCAATTGAGACGCCGTCCGAGGCTCCCGTGGAGCTCGCCGAAAACTAGACCTTTCGTTCCCATTCTGAGCGAGATACCTCTGGGTAGTCAGGTATCATTGTTTGGTCCCCCATCTTGCTGGGTAGGGGCATGATCAAATTTCGACTAATGAAAGGGTGC
>SMXV01000072.1 GCA_004356175.1 Acidobacteriota bacterium | reverse complement strand
TCCTCAACGACTTTCGCATCCTCGTGTGGTGTCTCTCGCGAGAGAACGACTCTCATGCGATCGTTCGCCGCACTCTCGTACGCCCGAAGTGCTGTCTTGGAGTCGGCAGGGTCCCTCTTGAAGAACTTCATGCTGTGCTATCGGCCGAACCGAGCGCTACCTTGAGCGACGGTTCTGAATATGTCGACAAAGGGAGTGGCAGATGGCGCAAGCAAGGGCGAGCGAAATACAGCCGGTTCGCGCGGATCTTGTGGACGACTATGACCCTTCTCGTTTCGTTGAGTCACTACAGCAGGTCATTCGGTGTGCAACCGTGGTCAACGACGACGGAACCTACGACGAGACCACGTTCGACGAAATGGCCAAGGTCCTTGTGCAGCGCTTCCCGCTTGTTCACCAACATCTTGAGCGTGAGACCTTCAACAGACACGGGGTTCTCCTGACATGGAGAGGTACCAAGGACGATCTTGATCCGATCGTGCTGATGGCCCACCAGGACGTCGTACCCGTCGAAGCAGGCACAGAGAGCGACTGGACCGTTCCACCGTTCTCTGGCGCAGTTGCTGACGGCCGAATATATGGACGCGGCGCACTGGATTGCAAAGGTTCACTCATTGCAATTCTCGAAGCAGTCGAATACATGCTCGAACGCGATGTTCAAATCGAGCGCACCGTCCTCGTCGTGCTGGGGCACGATGAGGAGGTTGGCGGCCACAAAGGTGCCAAGGTGATCGCGCGAGAACTCGAAGAGCGCGGGGTGCGACCATGGTTCGTGGTGGACGAAGGTGGGTCGGTTGTGGTCGGGATAATCACCGCCGTCGATTCGCCAGTCGCGCTGGTAGGTATCGCGGAGAAGGGCTATATGGACGTGACACTCACGGCCGAAGGCGAGGGAGGGCACTCGTCGATTCCACCAAGAGACACTCCGCTCGTCCAGATTGCAGATGCAGTCGCGAAACTTGATCGCAGCCCCATGAAACCACGCATTGGAACCATGGCACCGATGTTGCGAGCCCTCTCAGGTTCGATGTCTGGTGTTGCAGGGAGACTCGCCGGTCGACCAGAGATGGCGGCACCCATCCTCACACGGGTCTTCGCCAGAGACAATCTCATGAACGCATTGCAGCGTACAACAATGGTTCCTACCGTTATGAGCGGAGGAGAGAAGATCAACGTGATTCCTCAGTTGGCTTCCGCCCATGTGAACGTGAGGATTATCCCCGGCGACACGATTGCGAGTGTCACATCCCACATCAGGTCAGTTGTCGGGCCGGACGTACACATTGAGGTGGACCAGGATGTGTCATGGGAACCGAGTGCCCTGTCTTCCACTGAGTCGGACGGCTGGCGTGTTGTGACCGGTGTCATCGGCAGCATATTTCCCAATGCGATAATTTCACCATGGGTTGTGGTCGGGGCCGCAGACGCGCGCTATTTTGAGGAATTCTCGGCTGGTGTCTACCGGTTCGCGCCATTTGAAGTTGACAGCGAAGCTATTGCTGGAGTGCACGCCACAAACGAATTCGTGAACGTCAAGGATGCCCAGAGGGCTGTGTCGTTCTTCGTGCGCCTTATCTCTGCGGCAGCCACGACGGCCGATTGACCCTCATGATCTCTCTCAGTTTCGTCAAGGGGTTCTCCGGCTCTGGCGCGACGGGACTCGGAAGAGTACCTCGACTGACGGCGACTGACCCTTCTGTGTGAAGGCGCGGAAGGTTCCCTGCCCGTCTCTGGTAGAACGAATCGATGTCGTCCGGCGGAATCTTCGCCGTCGGAAACGTGATTACTTCGGCGAGTTCCCCGTTCGGACTCTCTCCTGCGAGTGGATCTGGCTGCTGTGTGGATTGCATACGAATGCTCCTGTATCAACCTTCCAAAACCCCGTGTCCGCATATAACGTATCGCATCGCACCGGGTTGAGAAGGGCGGTTCTTAGATGTACAAGATGACTAGTTCATCTTCTTGGAAAGAGTATCGGTCGACACCGGCGATACTGCAGCCGTGCAGGGTCTCACGTGATTAGGAACGTCGTCCGGGCAGTACTCGGTGACGAGGACTTCTATGCCCGCGTTGCATCGGATTCGTCGCTTATGTTCCAGGCCTTTGTTGTGGTGGTGGTCGCGAATGTACTTGATGGTCTCGGCGCGTCGTTCGCTACAGACGCAAGCCTGATCCTTGGGGCAGTCGTCGGCATGCTCACAGGCGTGGTTGGGTGGCTTATCTGGACTGGAATCGCGTACCTTGTCGGCGTCAGGATGTTCGGAGGTCATGCTGACTACCGAGAGATGTTGCGTGTTATCGGTTTCTCGTATGCACCGCTGGCGATTGGAGTCATTCCGTGGCTCGGGTTTGTCGGTGCGGCATGGGCACTCTTTGCCGCGGTCGTAGCTATCCGCGTCAGCATGGAATTCTCAACCCGACGTGCCATTCTTACGACAGGCTTCGGATGGGCAGCGTGGTTGGGATTGGCCGTCCTCGTCAATACGTTCTTGGACTTCGACTTCGCCATCCGGTGGGCGAATCCTTTTGGTTGATTGTCAAGCAGTCAGCTCGAAACGAGGCGCTCGCTAACTGTCCAGAGTCGTTCCATCTGCTCGTCATCGCGAGCGAACCGAGTTGATGACTCCGGCGCGCGGTCGGCAAAGTAGATGCCTTCCGATGTGCCGATGTGTTCGGCAGTTGCAAGCCACACGACCGTGTCGGCACCTTCTGCTGCAGATCGAAGCCTTCGGCCGCCGAACTTCATGACCATCCTGACAAGTCGTGACCCTCCTCGACCACCGAAAGACGTGGCGACGATACCCGGGTGGAGAGCAAACGCCGACACGCTCGGGCCGTAGTGGTCGTTGATGCCGCGTGCATGGAGAATATTGGCGAGCTTGGAGTGGCCATAGACATCCATCATCTTGTATTTGTGATCCGTCCACGCGATGTCATCGAACAGGATGCCCTGTTTCGCTGAGGTATGTGCCACCGACGACACGTTGACGACCCGCGCTTGTGCGGCCGCGAGCAGGGTCTCCGCGAGGAGGGATGTCAGAAGAAACGGTCCGAGGTGGTTCGTCGCAAACGTCATTTCGTGACCATCAACGGTTTCACGCCGGGAGCTGAAGATGCCACCCGCGTTGTTCACAAGGACCGCAAGCTCGGACGTCCCGGAAGTGTATTTCTCGCAAAACGCACGGACGGACGCGAAGTCGGCCAGGTCGAGTATGGCGACACTCACCCGTGCACCTGTTGTCCTGAGAATCGACGAGACAGCTTTCGCTCCCCTGGTTGCGTCCCTTGACGTGATTGTGACGTTTGCGCCTCGCGACGCAAGTTCAGCCGCTGTGGCCTGCCCGATTCCGGAGCTGCCGCCGGTTACCAGTATGTTCTTGTTCTCTACGGTCCAATTCATCGGGTGAGCGTAGAGCTGCGACGTTCGTTCTTAGCGAACTCTTATGTCGGTGGCTTAGGCTTTTGCATATGAATGGATCACCAGCAACCGTCCTGCTCGTTGAGGATGACCAGGCAGTACGCGAAGCGCTCGACCGAGCGCTTGGGTTTGAGGGATACGAGGTGGAGACCGCCCGCGATGGTGCCATTGCACTGTCCCTGTTGCGAGATCGCACCTTCGATCTCATCATCCTCGATGTGATGATGCCTCATCTTGATGGACTTGAGACGTGCCGGCGGATCAGGGCCCGCGGGGACAAGGTGCCCATACTGATGCTGACGGCGGCCACTGCTGTCGACAACCGAGTGGAGGGACTCGACGCTGGTGCCGACGACTACATGCCCAAACCCTTCGCGCTTGACGAGTTGCTTGCCCGCATGCGAGCCCTGCTGCGGCGATCTTCCGGTGATGTATCAACACTTGTCAAAGCTGGTGATCTGGTGGTTGACCCAGCTTCACGCATTGCAACTCGCAACGGCAGAGAGATTGAGCTCACCAAAACAGAGTTTGACCTGCTTCACCTGCTCGCGTTGGCCCCGGGAGTGGTCCACACGCGAGAGCGGATCTATGCCGAGATATGGGGCATCGACTTTGAGACGACCTCGAACTCTCTCGACGTGTACATCGGATACCTCAGACGCAAGACGGAGGCTGGTGGTGAGCCGCGCATTGTCCAAACTGTGCGGGGCGTCGGATACGTTCTTCGGGCAGCACAGTGACAATCCGTGGCCGCATTGCGCTCGTCTCCGCCGGTGCTGTTGCTGTTGCTGTCATTCTGATCTCCCTGGTCACATACTCCGGCGCACGAAACGCTGTCATGGGCCAGATTGATGAGGCTTTGCTCGACCGAGCAGCTGAGGTCGCTGAGTTGCGCTCAGCCCAGTTCTTGGCGGTGCTCGGCATCAGTCGAGAGGTCGTGCCGCGTAACCGACTTGTGCCACCTCGTCGTGGCGATTTCGACTCTGCCTACTACCAGGTGATTCTGTCCGACGGCCGTGTGTTCCACGTTGGCCCCGACGATCTCGTGTTGCCGGAGCCGCCAGCCGCGTACGTGAACTCGGAGGAATCGACTTTGCGGTCGGTTTCTGTTGACGGTGTGCACTTCAGAATCGTCACGACGGTGCATCGTGAGGGGCGCGCCGTGGTTCAAATCGCTCGACCGCTGACAGAGGCCGACGCCGCACTTGCTCGCCTGTCCATACTTCTTGTTGTGGGCAGTCTCGTCGGGATAGCCGTTGCCGGGGGCGTCGGCCTTGTTGTTGCTCGCCAAGCGGTCAAACCCATTGACGATCTCACGCTCTCGATCGGTCTTATCGCGGACAACCGTGCGTTCTTCGATCGGGTCGAGGTTGTAGGCCATGACGAGGTGGCGAAACTAGCGACCGAGTTCAATCTGCTTCTGGACGAACTTGAATCCGGAAAACAACAGCAGGTGAGACTGGTTCGGGACGCAGGCCATGAATTGCGCACACCGCTGACGGCGTTGCGGACAAATCTCGAGGTACTCCAGCGCCACAAGGTCGATGACGAGACGCGCATCGCACTGCTCGCAGCAGCCAACGCAGAGGTCGAGGAACTCGCGTCGCTCATCACCGAAGTGGTTGACCTGGCAACCGATAGGTACGAGGAGGAGACAGTCACCCCCGTCGACCTCGCTGATGTGGTGTCAGCCGTTGCCGAACGACTCGAGACCCGACGCGACCGCGAGATCGTTCTCGTCATTGAGCCGTCCGTCGTCATGGGAAGACCAAACGCTCTTGAACGCGCCGTGTCCAACATTGTCGGTAACGCAGACAAGTTTTCGCCCCCAGACTCGCCGATCACTATCGAGGTGAAGGACGGGACCGTCACCGTGACCGATACGGGTACGGGAATCGCAGACGAAGACCTGCCGTTCATATGGGAGCGCTTCTACCGCGCAAATACTGCGAGGAGCGAACCAGGTTCAGGCCTCGGTCTGTCGATCGTCACCCAGATAATCGACGACCACAATGGCACCGTCTTCGCCCGCAGCAGTGTGAGTTCCGGCACGTCCGTCGGTTTCACCCTCCCCACCGTTCCGTAACCCAGGGTATGGGGACAGGTATGGCGGCTGGGTGGCCCACAGAATGGGGTGGTAGGAGACCGAGGGAGTTAGCAGGGGGCGCGTTGGGTGAGGAGCCAGGTTTCGCTGCGGATGGGGAGCTGGTGTTCTGCGTCCGACCCGGCATTCCACTCAGCACTGAAGGAGTTGACGTCGCGAAGAGTCCTCCGAGCGTCCGATAGGAGCTCAGCTTCGATGGCGCTTCTCAACCGCGATTCCTGTGCGATCCGAGCATCTCCGAAACCATCGCTTGTCTTCTGGCGCTTGAGCAGCGACTTCGCCCACCACAATGGGTCAGCGTCCAGGTTGGCTATTGGTTTTCTAACACCCTCGGTTGCCGCGAGCTTGCCGGACGCGATTGCGTCGGCGATCTGCTTTTCGACTTGGCCGCCGGACACCATGTGTCCACACTATCGCACCGCTCCGCGACCGAGATACGATCCCTTGACCCGATTCTTCTTCTCATGGCATTCTTAGGTCGGGTTCACGTTGCTCACAGGGTTGGTTGGCATCCTTGCAGGGAGATGTTCAACCAAGGAGAAGGAACATGAAGAGAATCATCGCAGCGATAGCAGCAGCAGGAGTGCTCGTAGTTGGGGCGTTCGCAGCAACGGCGATCACCGGAACGGAAGCCTCCGCCCAGACAGCAGAGACTCAGGCTGAGACCCAGCAGAATCGCAG
>SMXV01000071.1 GCA_004356175.1 Acidobacteriota bacterium | reverse complement strand
TTGGTGCCACTCTCGTCAAGAGCTACCGCCACTACGACGCCTTTGACCGCGCATTCGACGTGTACTTCGGCGTTGGCCCGATTGGCGCGCAGCACGCTCAAGGTTCGGCGAGTGATGCACGGGCTGGTGCAGGCGGTGGAGGGTCGGGTGGCGGTGATGGAGAGGCCGATCTCTATTCTCTTGTTGAGGCACTCCTTGCCGGCGATGCCGACAGAATTCGGCGGCTGGTCGCAGGAGCGGTCGATCAATACGCTGGCATTCAGCTAGGTAGACCGGTCGGTGGCAGGTACTACTCGCAACGCGTGCTGTCGCGCCTGGACACAGACGCATTGTTCGCGCGGCTCCTCGCTGCTCTTTCGGTGGCCGGCGATCCGAGCGAGCTTGACATGCGAATGGATCGGGAGCGGGCTGGGGCGATGGTTCAGGTCGTTCGTGAACAGCTGGAGGCTGAGATCACGGGCCGACTCGTTGCCGACAGGGGGAGGGGCCAGGTGGCAAGGAATCGCAGGCTGCCACTCGTGGAGGATGTTGACCTGATGCATGCGACGCGCGACGAAATCTTCGACGTGACTCAGGCGATTCGGCCGCTTGCGCGAAAGTTGGCGACGCGCCTTGGTCACGCGCGGAGGAGAGGGTCAAAGGGTCGACTTGATGTGCGCCGCACGATTCGCCGGTCGCTTGGACACGGCGGTGTGCTCCTCGAGCCGCAATTCAAGCCGCCGAGAAAATCAAAGCCTGAGATTGTCATTCTGTGTGATGTCTCTGGCTCGATGGCCACATTCGCGCGGTTCACGATGCAGCTCACGTATGCCATCTCAGCGGAACTTGCCAAGGTGCGAGTGTTCGCATTCATCGACGGTCTTGACGAGGTCACGAAGTACTTCTCTTCGGATCTCGACTTTGCCGACAGCCTGATCACGATGAGCCAAGAAGCTGACATAGTGAGGAGGGACGGCCACTCAGACTATGGGACCTCCTTCGCTGAGATGTGGGAGCGGTACAACGACGCAATCACGGCGCGTTCGACGCTCATCGTCACTGGCGATGCGAGGAACAATTATCGAGACTCCGCAGCGGACACGTTCACAAATCTCGCTTTGCGTGCGCGTGCTACGTTCTGGCTAAACCCTGAACCACGACGGTACTGGGACACAGGCGACTCGATCATGTCGCAGTACGAGCAGGCTTGTGACCGCGTAGAGCAGGTACGCACGCTGCGGCAACTTGAGGCCTTCGTCGAGCGCGCCTCGCTCGCGGCGAAGTCACGGCCGCTCCCAGCTGGCTAAAGATGGGATAAGGGTTCAAGGTTTCGCTCTTCGCATCCGATAGTCGCTGGAGATGTTCATCGACACCACGGGGCTTTGACTATGAAACGGGTACTAGTTGTAGACGACTCGAGGGCTATCCAACGGCTTGTTGAAGTTTGTCTTACACAGCTGGAGATCGACGTATTCGTCGCGTCCACGGGTGCAGAGGCGCGCGATTTGTTGGAGAGCGACGCACCCGACATGTTGATTCTCGATGTCGGCTTGCCCGACACAACAGGATGGAAAATTCTCGGGTGGGTAAGGACCCACGAACAGCTTGCCGACATGCCGGTCGTGATGATGACTGGATACTCCCAAGCCGAACGAGTTGGCGAGTTCGCCACCCGCGGTCCTGACGGATATCTGCTCAAGCCGTTCAAGCCGGACGACCTGCGCCGCATCGTGTTTGACACGATCCACGGCGTGTCGTCCGGTGCGGTGTAGGCCCGACAAGGGAACCGGTCGACAGAGTTGGGCGCCTGTACCGGATCCGTCGCAACGACTTCACTCATCTGCATGGACGTCTGCTGACGTCGGTTACCGGAAGAACTGTCGGATATTCGTAGGACGATTCGGATCCGGTCGCGACCCGACCTCCATCCGGTTCACCTACACGGGGATGTCTCTCGATCCGTCCGGAAAATTTGCAACCTGCCTAGGATCTGTCGCCGTGGGCAGGCAGGTCGAATCGAAGTGGGAACACCTGTGCGATGGCGACGAAGTCTCGATCGGTTGTGAGCAGGGTCGCGCCTGACCTGAGAGCGATCGCAGCGATAAGGCAGTCGATCATTCCCCGAGGTGTGTGGCCAGTGGCCCTACACAGTCGGTAGATCCGGGCGGCGGACTCGAAGTCCGAGGTTGATTCAGTCGGGATCCAGGAGAAGGAGGTGAGGAGCCTTTGCAGGTCCTTCGCGGCAGCGTCGTTTCGGGCGCCAGCAAGGATCTCCATCAGAATCGGATCAGAACAGGCGATTGATGCACCAGATTCGATCAGTTCGCCGAGTCTCCTCGCGACATCCGATCCAGTGTCTCTGTCGTATTCAATCCAGGCCGACGTCTCGACCAGGATCACGCGGGTGGTTGGTCCTGAGGTACAGACAGGATTGCGTCGGCGCCGCGCATGGCAAGCGCCTCCGTTCTCGTCATCGGACTTCCAGCTAGAGCACGGAGCGCCGCATCGACTGCAGCGGTCTTTGTGCGAAGGCCGTGGCGGTGCATCACTATCTCAAGCAGTTCATCATCGATTACGATGTTCGTTCTTGTCATACACCAATTATACACGCACCAGCAGGGAGGTCAATAGTTTCAAGGCATCCTCGGAACAACTGCCGACAAGAGGAACTTCCGCACCACGCGAAACGTATCGCAGCCGTGGAGGAATCCGATGGGTGGCATGTCACTGTTGTATGCGGTACATTGGACAGGCGACAGCGGTGATTGGTTGATATGGGATATGTGCTTGTTACCGCGTTGATTGCCGCCGCTGTTCAGTTTTCTTCGTCGTGTTTCGGGTTTGCTTTGCCAGCGGCATCGGATGTGGTGAACACCTTTGAGCCGCAAGGACTCTACGCGGGGCATTGGGGGGCAGATATCGCGGTCGCCCAAGGATCTGATGTGCAGGTGATGGCGGCAGGTGTTGTTCGCTTCTCTGGTGTTGTTGTTTACAACACGACAGTATCGATCGATCACGGTGGGGGCATTGTCACGACCTACTCGTTTCTCGACTCTCGTGCTGTCACTCGTGGCGAGAGGGTTGCCATCGGCGACGTCGTGGGGGTATCGGGTATCCATGACGGTCGCGAGGCGTATCACCTGTCGCTGCGCATCGACGGTCAGTATGTCGATCCGTACGTTCTTACGAGTTGCGCTCGTTCGCCGTCGCGCGGTCTGTACCTTGCGTTGGGAGGACCGACCTATGCTGAGGGGCGTGCAAGGGATATTCGGTGGGACATTCGACCCGCCTCACTTTGGCCATCTCGAAGTGGCACGGACCGCCTATCACCAGCTTGGTCTTGACTCGGTGCGCCTCATGCCTGCGGGCGACCCGTGGCAGAAGGACGATATTGACGTCAGCAGCGCGGCCGACCGCTGGGCGATGACGGAGTTGCTTGCTGCCCATGAGCCGTGGTTGGTTGCGGACGCCACAGAGATCACTCGCGATGGCCCCTCATACACAATCGACACTGTCGGGGCCGTTGGTGGAAGGTCAACGCTGATCTTGGGCGCTGACGCGGCAATGGGCATTAAGTCGTGGCATCGTAGTGGCGACCTACTCGACATTGTTGACATCGCCGTGGTGCCTCGAGATGGGATATCGCGCGGTGACATCGAGGCTGCTTTGAACCGTGAGATTATCTGGTTGGAGATGGAGCCCATTCGTACATCATCAACGGGCATCAGGGCAGCAGTGCGCTCCGGACAAGACTTGGACGGTGCGGTACCCGATACGGTCGAGGACTATATCTCTGAGCGTGGTCTTTACATGTCCCCGACTTCGCGCCATGGAAAGTCCCTATCATCGCCATCAATGGAGAAGATTTCGACCGGCGCCACTGAGGATGCCATCAACGCAGCGAGAGTAGCTGCCGCGGCGATTTCGGCGAAGTCAGGTGAGAACATCATGCTGCTCGACTTGGCTGAGCTGCTTGTCGTGACGGACATCTTTCTGCTCGCAACCGGGTCATCACGCAGGAACGTGCTGAGTCTTGTCGACGAGGCAATTGCAGCGCTCCGCGAGCTCGATCGCGAACCGATCCGCAAGGAGGGGACCGACCATGGAAAGTGGGTTCTTCTCGACTATGGGGACGTCATCATCCACGTCTTCGACAAGGCAACACGCGACTACTACGACCTCGAACATCTCTGGGCTGATGCTCCGCGGATTGAGTTTGTTCCGAGTCCATCAATCACTGACTCCTGATAGCCTGGCGCTTCGCCAGGGGCTGTAGCTCAGTCTGGTTCGTTACAGAGACCGGCTCGAATTCAAAGAAGCTGAGGGAGGTCTGACCAGACCATCGAGGGAGCATCTACCTCTACTTCGGCCAATACCTCGATACCCAAGACACAGATGCGATACACGCAGCTACCGAGAAGGTGGTCGGGAACTACCGTGAGTAACGACCGTGCGCTCACCTGCATGATCGAGGCGCATGGAGTCCAAGACCTCGACGGGCTAGTAGTGTCGGCCACGGGTGATCACCATCAAACCATTCCCGATATAGAGCCGGTTGGGATGCTGGTCTGATGCTTCATCGACAACAGAGAGAGATCGAGGTCTGATTATCCGGCCAATATTCGGTGCCGATGAACGTAATCTGCCATGCCATACAGGAGGTCTCTAGTGTTGAAGGATCGTGCCGAGGGAGAGCAGCGGGTCACCTTCTTGGAGCTGTTCTTCGACTTGGTGTTCGTGCTGGTCATCACCCAGCTCTCTCAATTGCTTCTCACCGATCTGACCCCAAAGGGCGCTGCCGAGATGCTTTTCCTGTTGGTGGCGATATGGGTGGCGTGGGTATACACGACCTGGTGGACCAACACGTTCGACACGGATGCCGTGCCGGTACGGCTGGTGGTGCTGGTCATGATGTTGGCTGGCGTGATGATGGCCCTGGCCATTCCACAGGCGTGGGGTGACCGTGCCCTCCTCTTCGCCCTCGCCTACGTGGGCCTGCACATCGTCCGCAACGCCTTTTCTGTGGTGGCCGCGACGCGCAGCGATGCTGATCACATTCTCCACATCGGCTACCTGCGCCTATTCATCTGGAGTGCCTTCACCGGCGCTCTTTGGATCGCGGGTGCCATCGCCGGTGGCTCAGTCCTTGTCTCGATGTGGATCGCGGCACTGTTGCTCGAGGTCACCTCGGCATACGTGGGCTACTGGGTGCCGGGGCTCGGCCGTCAACAGCTGGGCGACTGGGACATCGATCCCGGCCATTTCGCTGAACGATTTCAGCTGTTCATCATCATTGTGCTCGGCGAATCCATCGTGATCACGGGGGCCACCGCGGCGGCTCTCGAGCTTACAGCGGCACGCCTGACCGCGGTGGTGGTTGCAGTCGCGATGGCTGCGACTTTGTGGTGGCTCTACTTCAACGCGGTCGCCGCCAGGTCAAGCCAAGACCTCGGGGCGGCATCCGATGACCAGGCACGGCTCGCCAGAGACGCGTATAGCTACACCCACATCCTCCTCGTGCTCGGAATCATGCTGGTTGCCATCGGCAACGAGCTCGTCATCGCTCATCCATTTGAGGCACTCGGTCGTGCCGAACTGATCGTGGTTGTTACAGGTCCGGTCCTGTACCTGTCGGGTCACGTCGCTTTCGCGCGAATCATGACCGGCCGTGTCCGATGGTCTAACATGTCTGGTGCTGTCCTCATCTTGGGCGTCGGAGTCACCGCCGCCGCGGCCGGAGTATCGGGTCTGTGGACCCAGACCATCATCCTGGCAATCCTCGTCAGCTTCGCAGCGCAGGAAATCGTGTGGACTCGGCAGAATCCGACATCGCAGCAGGAAGACTCCGATCCAATTCGGCAGCTCGACCCGCTAGAACCGACGGAACAGCCGAAGCGTCGCACCGGGGAGGCTGATGACAAGCCCAACACCGA
>SMXV01000070.1 GCA_004356175.1 Acidobacteriota bacterium | reverse complement strand
GGGCTCGGAATGCTCGGCCGTGAGCCGACAAGAATCCTGCCCTTGATGACAGAGAACACGACGGGAATACGTTGGGCGAGAAAGAAACCGCCCGAGGGCAGGTGCCCTCGGGCGGATGCAAGACACGAGTGCTTACGATCGCTGCCGGCCGCCTCAGTGATTCCCGTACGGGTCATCGTCTGGACAGATCTGACAGGCACAGTCGAAGCAGAACGGCCGCGTGTGGCAGTCCAGGTAGTGGTCCATCCAGCAACGCCAATTCTGCTGTGCTTCCTCGTCCGGATCCTCGTCGGTCATGATGTCAACGAAGTCGTCCCAGTCATCCGGGTATTCCAATCCGGCGTCTTCGACCACGTCTTCAACTGTCAGAGTCGATGTCCAATGTCCCAGCAAGGCCAGAAAGTCCTCGACTCCGACTCCTGGCGCTCCGACGCCGAAATCGCAAGAGGTGCACAACTGAGCCCACTGACCCAGAAGATCCAGAAAGTCGTTAATCCCCACAAGGCCGTCCGGGTTAGTCTGGCAATCCCACGGAACAAGTAGCGGAATGAACTCATACGCCCCCATGTCCACGATACCGCCACCCAAGTGGAGACCGTCTCGAATCCGCAAATCCAAGTCGAGATCGAACGGTGTATCTTCCATCAAGGTGGTGCCGTCCTCGTCAAGGTCTACGACGTCTGGCGGGATAGCATTGTTGTTGCCGCGATCAATGCACTGTGAGCAAGGGTGGCTGAGGCGATAGTCGCCGGCTTGCGCATCGACAAATCGCGGATCGGCGTCGATGTTGCCGATGCCGGGGAAGCCGCCGTCCTGCACGTCGCTATCGCTCACAAGCGCTGAGCCAGCCAAAACAAGCTCTATCTGATTGGGGTTGTTATCCCAGAGAATGCTGTTGCTGATAGTTGCCTCACCACCCTCAACCCAGATCGCGCCACCCCCCTGCTGGGGCGGGTTGCTCGGGGCTGCTGAGTTGGAAGCGAACGTGCAGTCACTAGCTTCCACAAAGCCTTTGACATCCAGCGCGCCGCCGTGGTCCGTCGCGGTGTTGTCTGCGAACACGCAGTTCACGAAAGTAGCGCGCGGAAGGCCACCTTCCAGGTGAATCGCGCCGCCTTCACAAGCGACATTCGCAATGAACGAACAGTTGACGAAGATTGGGGCGGAAGTAGCCCCATCAACGTCGCCGCCGCCGCCCTCCTCCGCGACGTTGCCGGTCAGGTTGCAGCGGACGACGTGCGGGCTTGCATCGCGGATCAGGATACCCCCGCCATGACGGTCGGTGCCAGCATCGGCGTCGGCGTGCCCAGCAGTGATGGTAAAACCATTGAGGACGGCGGTTGGACCGACACCATCCGCGGTGACCACATGAAAGACACCCGGTGGGCCGGGGGCGGGGCAAAGCTCGCCGGCGAACGATACGCAAAACGCGTCCCACACCAAATCACAACAGGGCGGGAAGAAGCCGCAAACCACCGCGCAGCAGTTGGCGTCGTCGCAGCCGGGGGTACCGTTCGGTACCATGCAGTCTCCCGCGTTCGGATCGGCGCAAGGGCCTCCCACGGTACCGTTCAAGACGGTTTCGTTAGTTTCGGGATCGCGCTGGGAGAGTTCAGTCTCGACGACGCCGAGGAAGCCCCCGAAGATCGAAACGCCATCTTGGAGGTCGAAGGTGGCGATGCGACTGGCCGTACCGTCCGGGTTGAACATATTGCGATCCGGGTGGTACGTCCCGTCGGCAACCCAGATTTCATCAGTTGTGGCCGGATTCGCAGCAGCATCGAGCGCGTCTTGAAGATGTTGAAAGGCATTTGCCCAGGTGGAGCCATCATTCATGCCGCCAATAACCGATGCATCGACGAACCAACGGTTGTCAAAATCCGGCGGCACTTGACCTTGTGCGTTCGGTGTCGGTGTAAGCGCCAGGAAGAAGGCTAATGATGCCGACAGTGTTGCGATGAGCTGACTTCTAACGGAATGGCTTCGCATCGTTCGTTCTCCGTGTTTGGTAGTGCAGTCCAGCAGATCCAATTTGGACTTCGCTTGGTTTCATCGTCGAATCCTCACGATGCGTATTCACCTACTGTTGTCAATCCGTAGAACTGCGTAGGCATAAACACTTAGGTGTCGAGTCTCCGACCCGATACAGCCGGCCTGAAGTTCGTTGTTCTAGATTCGATCCGGGGCCAGGGAGGCTCAGGGTTCGAGGGTACCCGTGTGCGATCAGGAGAGCCTTCTACGTAGTTCTACGTAGAATCGCGCACGACGAGGATCGATCGAATCTTGGAGTATCTATGAGGTGTCGGTTGTTCGGGCACTCGTCTCAGGCACGAAGGGGCATCCAGCGGGCGCTACAGCGCTACAATGAAGTAGGACTGAGGCCCTTGGGTAGAGTGGCGTTTTCATGAATCCACGACTCGCAGTTTGGGCTTGTTCGATCGCGAGCACAGGTATTGCGGTCAACCTTGCCCCTCGCGCCCAGGCCCAGTGTCAGTATGAGCTAACCATCATTCAAGGAGGTCCGGATTGTGAGCCGTTCCCTCCTTCCCCTACGCTCGGTCGGGGTATCAACGAAAGCGGGCATGTCGCTGGCAGCTATACAGTGTGCGCCGGCGGAAACGGTGAGGCATTCCTGTGGTACGGAGGGCCAGAGGTGATCACTCTGGAGCGGCCTCCGAATTTAGGGAGTGCTGGCGCCTGGGACATAAACGATGCCGGGCTACTCGTCGGCCAGATGTCGGTGATCGGGGTCGGAACTCGTGCCTTTCTTTACGATGGCGCTCAGTTCATCGATCTCGGCACACTGCCGGGAGGGAATTTCAGTAGAGGGCGCGCGATCAACTCGCCTGGCCAGATCGTCGGGGTCTGGGGCAACAACGTCGTGGGCGATCCAGGTCTCGCTGCGTTCCTCTGGCAGGACGGGGTGATGTTGGATCTCAACGCGGACCTGGGCACGCCAGACAGCGAGGCTCACGACATCAATGATGCCGGTCAGGTTGTGGGGTGGATGGGAACCTCAATGGTGGCGAATGCGCATGCATTCCTCTGGCAAGATGGCACCGTGACTGACCTAGGCGTGCTATCGGGCGGCTTCGCTGCCGGCGCGGTGGCGATCGACAACTTGGGTCGCGTTGTTGGCTGGAGTAAGGAACCCCTTGGCAAGTCCCCGTTCGCCACCTGGCGCGCGTTTCTCTGGCAGGGGGGCGAGATGGTCGATCTTGCGACTCTACCCGGTTTCGAACACTCTTCTGCCACCGACATCAACGATGCAGGGCAGATTGTTGGCGTCGCCTGGGGCGTCGGCGACAATCTCAACATACAGGCCGCCATCATCCAGCAGAACGGGATCATGACCGACCTCAACGAGTTGATCCCACCCGACACAGGCCTCACGATGAAAGTGGCCTCCGCGATCAACAATGCAGGCCAGATCACAGGCTGGGCAAGCGCCCCAGCCGCCTCACCGGTAGCGGTGTTGCTCACACCTGCTGAGCAATCTGCGGGCGATCTCGACGGCGACTGCACGGTCGGCCTCATCGATTTTTCCCTCCTTCTCAGCGCCTGGGGTTCGTGCGCGCTACCGTGTCAGCCAAGTTGCGCGGGCGATCTTGACGGCGACTGCACGGTCGGCATCATCGACTTCCTGATCCTGCTGGGGAACTGGTCTTAGCGTTTCACAGCAGTGACCTGCCCCCACGAGTTGTACCAGTTCTATGTTACAGCTTGGACCTGTGCGCTTGTACCCGATCCGGTACCACCTGCTAGGCGACGGGAGCGGGAGCAATGGAACGATTCGATTCGGCCCAGCTGTTCCCCGGGAGTCCCATCTGTGCCATCGGTCGGCACTTTACCTTGGACATTGCCGACGGGATTGGTATGCCGGCGCGACGTGGCAGAACACTCTCGTCGAGCTCTAGCCGGAGGCTCTCCTTGACCGTTGTCATAAGGGCCTCCAGTCGGGCTCTTGGGTCGAGATCTGTTATCGCTTGTCGTCTCCGAGGTCCTCGTGTCCGACTAACGGAAGGAGTTCAGCCCGCGGACCGCGCAGGTGGCCCGCTGACACACGGATTACTCAAAGCGAGCGTCAACACGTTCGCGCCATTCACGGGAAAACGTTCGAATAGTTCTACGTATGATGGTGGCATGACGATGATTGATCGAATAACGGAATAGGAAACACGGTCCGTGAGTCGACTGCTCGACGATCAGCGATTATGCCGGACAATAATCCCGTCGCCCCGTCGCTCGGCGTCATGGCGGCGGAGCAGCTCCGCGAACTGCTGGCTATCCAAACTGCTGACGTCGAATCGACCAATGGAAAGGAATTTTCGAATCTCAGGATTGTCTCGAGACGCATCCAGGAGATGACCGAGAGCCGCCACGTCAACTACCACGGGCCCTTCGCCTCCGCGAGCCTGCTCGCTCAGTACCCGGGCAGTCAACCGGCTTTCCCGAACGTTCACAATCTCATCGATGCTTGGCCGGGCCGTCAGGAGCTGCGCCGACGGTGACTGCAACCACGTCAGCGCCGCTTCAGGATGCTGACGGCTATAGGCATCGAACGCCAGTAACTGGTCGTGCTCGCTTGGCGAATTCTGTATCGCACGCTCCAGATCCTCGATTCTGGCATCGGGACTCGACAAGCCGAGCACAAGACGCATGAATTCCTGAGTCCTGAGGATCTCCCGTGCCGTCTCGGCGCCAAAGCCAAGTAAAACTGCCGTAACTAGGCAGAGCAGGATCAGCGCGATGTGAGCAACCGTCAGCCCGTCCTTGTAGATCCGATACGCGACGATAGCGATCACCCCGACACACACCACGATTAAGACAACGGCCAGCCACGGCAGGAGCCAATCAGGCAAGAACCCTCGGGGCGCCTGAGCTGCCATCGACCAAGGCAACATCGCAGTCATAACAATGCCCTCCATCGAGGTTTTGTTTGAAGTCGGAACACGCGACTAGAACATGACTCGCCCCAGTCGGATGAATCTTGCTGCGATCTTGACCGCGAACTTGGCACGTGCTTCCACGACCTTTGAGATGATCGTGGCTTCTTCAAGCTCAGTACACAACTGCCTGGCTTCATGAAGTGCCTTGTCAACGTCGACCGTTGACCCTCCCGAAAATTCTGTACTCGTGATTGTACAAAGGCTTCCATCTGGTCGCCTGTCGTTGCTACCGTTTCGAACCGGGGCCATAGAGGTCGCGGTCCAGGGGCGTGCGACGCATGGGGAGACACGTACGTAGTTTTGCGTAGATGTCTCGGCTGTACCCCACGGGCCGCAACTCTTGTCGGTTCCAAATCGCGGCAACCTCGGCAGGCAGTCGTCCGGCCACCATGCCCTAATAGCTTGGCAGCACTCTTGATTCGGTTAGGCTGAGATTTGGAACAGCACGCCATGAGCAAACGCGCGGCTCGCATGCCTTCTTGATGTCCATGCTTCGCCACGCAGAACCTCCTAGATAACCCGACGACGTCTCCGTCGTAGACATAGCACGATCCTAACCACGTTTAGTGGCGCGTACAGGCAGAGCGTCGAATTACCTCTTGAGTCGCCCAACGCGCTCCAAGTACCTCAGCGACGTGGCGACTGTCACGAGCGTCGTCCACGCCGGCTCACTCTCGCTCGGCGAGACAAGGCCATCCCAATCGACACATGTCTTGGTTCTCTCTGAAGGTCGCAGCATTGCGCGATTCTCATAGGACGCCAGGTGCTGTGCGGTCATGGTCAGGCTGAGCTTCAAGCTCATGAGGCCTGCTGGTGTCAGCAGGCCCTGAAGTTCGGCGGGTGAAGCCGTGAGGATCACCTCGAAGATCCGCTCGAACTGACCCTTGGTGAAGTATTGAATCGCTTCGACCTGGAGGATCTCAGTCACAAGTCCCGTTCCGCTCCAAGCGTCCTCATACCACTTCACGAGCTTGTTTCTCGGATCTATCTTCTCGTACTGCTCCGTCAGATCGCGCCCAATCAGGAGACGCTGGCGGCGAATGCCTGCCGCAACGGCATAACCGGTGTTAGATCTGGTCGCCGAGGCGGAGAAGCGAAGCTGACCGGATGCCCCGGCCTTCGCTACGTTCTCTTCTTCTTCGGTCCAGCGAAAGATGATGTAGTTGCGCCCCTTGGCCAGCTCCTCATCGAGCTGATCGGAGACCTCACGCAACTCCTTGCGCGCGTCTTGAACACGCTTCTGGGCAGCCTGGCGCAGGTCTGCTCCGGCCGATTTGGTACCGTCCTTCTTGGTGACCTCTTCGATCTTCGCGTCGCTGTCGCTACTGGCGGCACTACTCGATCCGCTGGTGTCTCTGGCTAGACCCGACTGCTGCGCGTCGGACCCTCCCCCGCCCCCGCCGGCATTCGTCTGAAAGCCGACGAGTTTCAACAGGTCCTCGAACTGCTTGTTGTCCAGTTTGAGATCAGCGACGACCTTTCCAACGTCCTTGAGTTGTTGGGCGGGGCTTGCCACCTGGGACTGTGCTACGGACTGTTGAAAGGCAAGCTCAGCCTGGGCCCGACCCGCCGCTCGCTGATCGACCCGCTGAAGGAGCATTCCGACGCGGGCCACAAAATCATCGGCCGTCAATCGCTTGCCCTTTGTCGGTTTGCTATCGCCTTTCTCTTGACCGTGCCTCCGTTGGGGCGGAGCCGAATTTGTCTCATAACTGAATCTGTATTTCGTTGTGGCCACAATGCTGTTATGACCGCCGT
>SMXV01000069.1 GCA_004356175.1 Acidobacteriota bacterium | reverse complement strand
TGCGATCGCCTCTTCTTCTGAAATTCCAACAGGCACATCGATACGATCGCGCACTTTGCCATTGACCTGAACAATCATGGTTGCCGTGTCCTGAGCAATCAGCGACTCGTCCGCCTCTGGCCACTCTGCCGTGACAACTGAACCTTCTCGTCCCATCCGCATCCACAACTCCTCACAGATGTGGGGAGCAAGTGGTGACAGCAGCCGCGGCAGAACGTCAGCCACATCAGACGGCATTCGGTCAATGCCGACGAGGGCATTGTTCAGCTCGAACAACCTAGCAACGGCAGTGTTGAAATGAAGATTTTCCATGTCACGGGTTACGGCTTCAATCGTGCGATGCAGAAGCACCTGGAGGTCACCCTCTGAAGGTTCACTGCTGACAAGCATCTCGCCTGTGTCGGGGTCGACAAAGTTTCGCCACAGCCTTTGGAGGAACCGGTGAACGCCAACTATGTCCTTTGTCGACCAGGGCCGCGACGTGTCGAGCGGACCCATGAACATCTCGTATAGACGCAGAGTGTCGACACCGTACTCCCTGAATATCTCGTCGGGACTCACGCCGTTCTTCAGCGACTTACCCATCTTGCCGAAGCTCCGCATCACCTCTTCGCCCTCAAACATGTAGGTGCCGTCGACATCGGTGACCTTCTGTGCCTCGACGTACATACCCCGTTCGTCCTGGAACGCGTCTGCCAGGACATACCCCTGGTTGAAGAGCTTGCCAAACGGTTCTTTGGTCGAAACATGTCCGAGGTCATTCAGAACCTTGTGCCAGAACCGGGCGTACAGAAGGTGCAGTACAGCGTGCTCAACCCCACCAACGTAGAGGTCAACGCCGGTCTCGCCCATCCAGTATTTCTCGATATCGGCATCGACCAATCGTTCGACGTTTCGGGAGTCCATGTATCTGAGGTAGTACCAACACGAGCCAGCCCACTGGGGCATGGTGTTCAGTTCGCGTTGATACATGACGCCATCAATCTCAACCGACTTCCACTCATCTGATGCGTTCGAAAGCATCGACGTCGGATCGGCGTCCTCATCGTCAGATACGTGCGGTTTGTAGTCCTCAACTTCGGGGAGGCGAAGTGGAAGCTCGTCCTCAGGGACCGCACGCAACTCGCCGTTTGGTCCATGCAGTATCGGGATCGGCTCGCCCCAATAACGCTGACGTGAAAACAGCCAGTCATGCAGTTTGTAATTCACCGTCCCCTTACCCGATCCGTTGGACTCAAGCCATGGAATGATTCGCTGTTTTGCCTCTTCGACACCAAGACCATCAAGAAATCCTGAATTGATCGCGGGTCCCTGACCGGTGAATGCGTCACCATCGAAGTCCTTTGGAGGCTGAACCGTACGCACGATTGGCAGATCGAAGAGTTCCGCAAACTCCCAATCCCTCTCGTCCTGACCCGGTACCGCCATGATGGCACCAGTGCCGTATCCCATGACAACATAGTCCGAGATGAACACCGGAATGTTTCCGCCCGTCAACGGATTCACGGCATAGGCACCCGTAAACACACCTGTCTTGACGCGATCATCGGTCTGGCGTTCAAGATCTGACTTCCGCGATGCGACGAGTCGATACGCAGCAATCGCGTCCCTCGGATTGTCGATGCCAAGCGTCCATGAATCCTTTGTGCCATCAGGCCATGTGTCCGGCACCATGCCATCCACCGAGCTGTGCTCCGGCGCAAGCACCATGTACGTCGCACCGAACACCGTGTCGGGTCTTGTTGTGAACACTCGAAGCGGCGGCTGTCCCTCGACGTCAAATATGAGTTCCGCTCCATCAGAACGCCCAATCCAGTTGCGCTGCATGGTCTTGACCGACTCGGGCCAGTCGATGAGGTCGAGTTCGTCGATGAGACGGTCGGCGTACTCGGTGATTCTCAGCATCCACTGACGCAGAGGCCTGCGATACACAGGATGGTTCCCGCGCTCAGATCGGTTGTCGGCGGTTACTTCCTCGTTGGCAAGCACGGTGCCAAGCGCTGGGCACCAGTTGACAGCTACCTCGTCGATATAGGCGAGACGGCGACTATCGAGGAACTCGCGTCGGTCGGTTTCGGTGAGGTTGCGCCACATGACACCGTCAGCTGCGCGATGTCCCGACTCGAGTTCTTCAACGAGGTCGGAGATGGGTCTCGCCTTCTGCCTGGTACGGTCGAACCAGGAGTCAAACAGTTGCAGGAATATCCATTGTGTCCAGCGGTAGTAGTCGGGGTCTGTGGTTGCGAAGCTGCGATCCCAGTCGTATGAGAATCCGAAGGTCTTGAGCTGGCGCGTGTAGTTCTCAATATTCTGTTCCGTCGTGACCCTCGGGTGGACGCCAGTTTCGACGGCGTACTGCTCGGCGGGAAGACCAAAAGAGTCGAATCCCATCGGGTGCAGCACGTTTGCGCCCCGCATCCGGTGGTATCGAGCAAATATGTCAGTTCCGATGTATCCGAGCGGGTGTCCCACGTGGAGGCCTGCTCCCGACGGGTACGGAAACATGTCGAGGAAGTACTTTTTCGGTTTGGTTTCGTCAAAACCATCGTCGCCAGGGTTTGGGACGCGATACATGCCCTGGTCAGCCCATGTTTGCTGCCATCGGGTCTCGATCTCTTGGAAGTCGTACGACGACATTTCACTCCTCGTGACCGCGAAAGCGTAGCGCTATTGCCCACCCCCTGTGCTCCGAGCAGCGAAAGGTGGAATCGTCCTACCGGATCAGGTCTGGGTCATCTTGGATGGCCCGTGTCCGGAGGGTGAAAGCGGAGTCGCCAGACAGAATCCCGCCACGCCCAAAGAGGCGACCCGTCTGCCAGTTCGAGAGACCAAGCTCAGGTTTGTCAAGGGCGTACTGGCCATCGACCCACCGTGTAAATCCATTGCCGACAAAGGGCGCGTCGATCTGTGCAAAAAACCGGTCCTGGGCATCGACGTCGTCTGAGATGAGTGAAGCAACAAGTTTGGGAGCGTACGTGTTGAAGAGCGCGATCGCGTCCTCGACGGAATCAACAACAACGATCGTGATCTCGGGACTCTCCTCCCACTCCCACTCCTCACCAAGCCGTTCCTCGCTGATTGGTTCAGCCTGGGGTTCAGCCACTTCACCTTCGGCTCGCGTGATTTCGACCGTTCGATCGAACCACGCCTTCGGAACATATTCGACGCTTGACTTGACAACGTGCAGTTTCGCGTTCGTGCCGCGGCGTTCCGCTGCCCGTTCAAGCGCGTCGAGAACACTGGGCATGAGGCGCGAGACCCCAGCACGGGTAATGCACAGCGTGTTGAGCGTGTTGCACACCTTGCGGTCAAGAGAGCCGTAGATCGCGGAGGCAAGATCGCTCGTGTTCGCGTCGTCAGACGCGACTATCCATGCACCGCCCGTGCCATGAAGACTCACAGCCGTTCCGGCCTGCCGGGCAACAGCACCGAGGCGCGTAGTTGCTTCACCCGACCCCCGTGCGACAGCAAGCGAGAGGCGCGTGTCGGCCATCATGGCAAGTCCTGCAGCACGCGACGCGCTCGCTACGAGACAGACGGCGCCGCTTGGAAGTTCTGAGGCCTTGAGCGCGGGGTCAAGAGCGTGCTCAACAATCGCCCGCGCAGTGCCAAGGGCGTCTGAGCCAATACGGAACACGACGGTGTTGCCGCCACGCAGGACACCTGTTGCGTCGGCGAACACGTTTGGGCGCCCTTCGAAGACGAATCCAACGACCCCAAGGCCGTCCGAAACGAGCTCTACCCGCCACGAGTCGTGCGACACCGTGCGAAGGATCCTGCCGCGCCCCGAAGGTTGCTCTGCCCAAACTCTGAGTCCGTCGATCATGTCAGTACGCATGGTGCTGTCGAGGGTGAGCCGAGTTGTACTCCTCCCCCGCTCCCGGGCCGATAGGACATCTGCATCATTCGCTTCGGCTATCGGTGTAAATATCGTGTCGTCTGCCAGTGCATCGGCAAAGGTCGTGTAGAAGGTTGTGATCTGTTCGTCAGACACCGACCCCATCTGCTTAAAGGCTTCGTACGCGGAACTGACAGCATCCGAGGCAAGATTGCCAGCGTCCATCGGAATGTGAATCAATTCTCCCGTGTCCTGGACGACAATCAGCGAGTCTCCGTCGTGAAACGACGATGCAAGTTCTTCGCTGACATACGACACCCGTGTCCCACCCCAAGGAATCGCCATCCCCGTCTGTAGCTCTCTCAACCGTTCGCCATCCATCCCCCCACGGTACCCCAACTCGCACCGATGTCCCGAACAAGCGCGGACGGCTCCTGAACCCTGGGTTACAGAGCCGCGTGGCACGGCTTTCTGACCCGCGGGTTGGCAGAGGTATCGGTGCGGTGCGGGGTGTGCGGCAGCTAGTAGGTAAGGACGGCGTGCAGGAGCCCATCGAAACGCGAGCGTCCATCGAGAAATGAGAGTTCAACGAGCATCGTTGCTCCGACGACGATGCCGCCAGCTTTGACGATGAGGTCGTTGCTTGCAGCGAGCGTGCCACCGGTTGCAAGCACATCGTCAACAATGAGCACACGCGCACCGTCATCGAACGCGTCCGCATGAATCTCAAGGGTGTCTGTGCCATATTCGAGGTCATAGGTCACAGAGACTGTCGTGCGTGGCAGTTTCCCCGGTTTACGCACGAGGCCGACACCGGCACCGATTCTCTCCGCAACGGAACCAGCAAGCAGGAACCCCCGCGACTCGATCCCGACAACAATGTCCACCGCCAATGATATGAACGGCTCAGCCATCTCGTCGACGGATTGGAGGAACGCCTCACGGGACGCCAGAAGCGGCGTGATGTCCTTGAACACAACCCCCTTCTCCGGAAAATCGGGCACGTCAACGATGTACTCGTACAGATCGACCATGGCCGCGAGCGTAGCCACTCACCAGCCAGATCACCCCCACCCCCAATTCGCGTACACAAGGTTCTGCTTCCACCTATATGTGCATACTGGCTGACCGAGGACCGCCACAACCCCCCTCGGCCAACCATGTCCTCCAACCCGTTCTGGCGTCCGTTGCCGCAATATATTGCGGCAACGGACGCCAGAAGCGTGTGGGTCTACGGGCGGCCGGCTTCTGCCCACAGGGGGGCGTACTTGAGCCAGAGCTCCGAGTCATCGAATGCAAGAAGATCCCTGACACCTGGACGGATCATGTTTCTTCGATCCTCGGGAAAGTTCCTCTCAACCCAATCCAGGACCAACTCGAAGGAATCTTGCAAGTTTCCCCCGCTTACAGCGCCATTAGTCGAAGATCTCATGCCGATTTCCGTGATCTGACCACCGTCTATGTAGAACGTGTTCGTGTTGACCACTGGGCCTAGCCAGAGCGCTGTCTCGACAGGGCCTGAGTACACGAAGTTGCACTGTGCCCCATGACTCGCCGCGATGCAATCCTCGATCGTCAGTATTGTCTCCTGACGTCGCAGGTTCAGCATTTCTTCGACCAGCCTGTCCAACGTCACATTGTTGCCGGGATTGAACTCGAAGACAAGCCGCGCATCGGCTGTGTGTAGAGCTCTAAACGCTACTTCGTCGGCGTTGTTGAATGCCGCCTCGTAGCTCTCGAGAAACGCTAGCAACTCGTCGGTCATGACAGGTTCGGCCTCAACTACAGGCGCCACAGTCGTCGCCGTCGTGCCCTCGACTACCGCCTGGGTTGTCGGAGGCGCCGCCTCGGTCGTCGGCGTCACAGCCTGGGTTGTCGGTGGCGTTGTCGCTGGGGGCAGCTCGGCTGCTGGTCCTGCCAGCAGGGTTGCTGCTCCGACGAACAGCATCACAATGGCGAAGGCAGCCGCGGCAACCAGCCATCCATTTCGTTGTTTCTTCTCCGATTGAACCGGTTTGGTTCGTTCTTGTACGTCCATGTTCCCGTTCCTTGTTTGGGTGAGGAGCAGCAAGGCATCGAACTCGTCATCGGTCAGCGCCGAGTCAGAATCCGGGACCAGATTCGCAGCTCGCATCAACTGGGCAACATCGCTCATGCCTCACCTCCTTCCTCAACAGTCACGGGGGTCGTAAGTACATCTGGTTGCGGTACGCCGAGCGTGTGAGCCATCTTCTTGTACGCCCGGCTGATCCGTCTATCTATGGCTGCACTGCTCACGAAGAACATGTCTGCCACCTGCTCTCGGCTGAGGCCTTCCCACTCAACAAGACGGAGAATCTCCTGGTCCTTTTCAGACAACCCGGAAAGGGCTCGGATGAGTTCTTCATGCTCTTCATTTCTGACAATCTGCGTCTCGGGTCCGTTGGCCGTGGCTTCATGGCGGCTCGCGAGCTTTGCGACAAGTCGGTCGCGTCGTCGACTCGAACGAGACCGATTCGACAGCGTGTTACGCGCCACGCCGTACAGCCACGGCAAGGCCTCATCACCTTCGGGCACCTGATCAATCCTTCGCCAAACAACAACGAACACATCTGCAGAGGCATCCTTCGCCTCCTCAGCCGGCATACGACGGTGGCGGTATGCATACACCTGCTGAGCGTGTGCCCGGTAGAGCGCATCGAATCTCGCATCGTTCAGGATTCCCATAATCGTTCGTCCATGTCCGCTTCGCATTCCTATGTCCGGCAGTCGCAACCTTCGGACACTTCATTCTGCCTTGTCTGACAGCGCCCTGCACAGGACATATCGACATAACCGACGGGGGTCGGTGGTAGGCACCCCGTTCTTGTGTCACCGACGTCCTCCGTGAGGACCTGGGCGGCGCAAGAACGACGGGTGAACATTGGTCCTGACAAGCGATCATCCCTTGATTTCAGGGTTTGCGCGGTTTCTGGCGCCCACCCCAATATCGACGAGGCAGAGGCGACGCCGCGCGGAATGTCAATTGTGTCGGT
>SMXV01000068.1 GCA_004356175.1 Acidobacteriota bacterium | reverse complement strand
AGGACGAGCCTGACCTCGGTCACGTGAAAGCCGAAAGTCCGGTGATTGCTTCTCCGAGAATCAGCGTGTGGATCTCGTTCGTTCCCTCATACGTGTACACGGACTCGAGGTTGTTCATGTGCCGGATTACGGGATAGTCAAGCGTTATTCCGTTGGCACCGAGAATCGTCCGTGCCTCCCTCGCGACCCCCAATGCCATCGCGACGTTGGTGTACTTGCCATAGTTGACATGTTCGGATGCCAGTGTGCCCTCGTCTCGCTTTCTTCCGAGGTGAAGGGCGAGCAGCATCCCGTTGTTGACACCAACCATCATCTCCACAAGCTTCTTCTGGGTGAGCTGGAACGATGCAATCGGCCTTCCGAACTGTTCCCGATCGATGGAATACGCGAGCGCTGACTCGTAGCAGGAGCGGGCGGCGCCCACGGCACCGAACATGATCCCAAACCGTGCCTCGTTGAGACATGACAGTGGGCCCTTGAGGCCTCTGACGTTTGGCAAGATCGAGTCTGGACCCAATTCGACATCTGTGAATACGAGCTCGCTGGTGTCTGAGGCCCGCAGTGACATTTTCCGTTTGATCGGGGTCGCAGAGAAACCCTCCGAATCCGTCGGAACAATGAAACCGCACATTCCGTCATCCGTCATCGCCCACACGATTGCGAGATCGGCGATCGATCCGTTCGTGATCCACATCTTCGATCCGTTGAGAACCCAGCCCTCCCCCTTTCGCGCGGCAGTTGTTGTCATCGCACCTGGATCGGATCCTGAGTCAACCTCGGTGAGCCCAAAACACCCGATCAGTTCGCCTGCCGCCATTGGGGGTAGCCATCTACGTTTCTGTTGTTCAGAGCCGAATGCCCAGATCGGATACATCGCAAGCGAGGTCTGAACAGAGACGAAGCTACGAATGCCGGAGTCTCCGGCTTCAAGTTCGGTGCATGCAAGACCGTAGGCGACTGCGCTCGTACCGGCACAACCGTACCCCTCGAGATGCATACCGAGAAGACCAAGTTCGCCCATCTGTGGGACAAGGTCGCGTGGAAACAAGCCTTCGTCCCACCAGTCAGCGATATGCGGAGCCACCTTGTCGGACACGAACTGGCGCACCGTGTCGCGTAGAAGTGTTTCTTCGCCGTCGAGCAGAAGATCTATGGCGAGAAAATCGAGAGGGTCGGGTTGACCGGGAACCAGTTCGTGTATCACGGCGATTCGGTCGAATCGTCCGGAGACGTGCGTAGCCATACGTCTCGTTGCGGAAACGCGATAACGATTCCATTCTCGGCCAGCGCTCGCGAGATAGAACGAATTATCTCGTCTCTCGCAAGAAACTCATCCATGTATGTGGGCAGATGCCAGCACCAGACCTGAATTCTAACGGAGGACTCGTCGAACGAGGCAACACCGACGACCGGAGAAGGATCCGATTTGACGTTGGTAAGATCCTGGACCGCCCGCGTGACGACATCGACTGCCAGGTCGAGATCGGTGCCATAAGCAACCCCCACGCTAACGGTCGTTCGTCGCACCCCCAACGTTGTCCAATTTATGATTGGACTCGCCAGTATCGCGACGTTCGGAATTGCGATTCGCTCGCCCTTGGGCGAGTCGATGATGGTGGTTCGGTTGTTGGTTTCGAGGACCGCCCCAATCAGGGACTCGTGCTCGATGATGTCACCGACGGTGAACGGTCCGCGTGCCTGCAGAATCAGACCCGCGGCATAGCTAGCCATGAGCGGTTGGCCGGCAAAGAACACGAGCACAGCGAGGAAGATGAGCACAATCAGAAGCGGTTGAGCGCTGAATCCGAGTAGTGGAAGGGCAACAACGGCGCCGGTGAGAAGAATCAACCCGGACAGAGTTCGCGTTAGCAGACCGACCGTGGCTTGCGTCATGCCGTCAAGAGTTCCTAGCCACCGTTTCAGAATCTTGCGTGAGACGATGGCGGCAACCACCGCAGCGATAGCGATGAGTACCACCCACGCTATATCGCTCGCGGTCACATCGTCGACGTCGATAATGTCTTCAACCGGCAACGGTATTCCTTGGAAGTACATCAGAACAACGTAGGTGGACTTTGGTCGTTATCGCAACCCTCGATTCCTGACCAGGGCAACCCGTCCATGAATGCCCATGACCTTCGGTGGATGGTTGATGGCCCAACGGCCCGCAGCGCAGATCGATGTCTGATGCATGGGTAGCCCTTGTTGGAGGCAAAGGCGTACCACGGAAATGTCTGCGCGGCATCTCTCATCATTGCGTCGCGCGTGACCTTCGCGATGATTGATGCCGCAGCGATACTGAGGGAGATGGTGTCGCCCTTGACGATGGTCGTCACATTGGGTCCGCCGACAAAATTCCATGGTCCATCGACAAGCACATGATCGGGATCGATTCCGAGTCCCGCGATCGCTCGTTTCGCACCGAGTTGTTGGGCCTGCGACATTCCAATGGCGTCGCACTCCGCAGCAGACACATGACCGACCGACCAGTGGGTTGCCCAGTCCTTGATGCGGTCGACAAGGGCCCCTCGTTCTGTCTCAGTGAGCTGTTTGGAGTCTCGAATCTTATTCACGCGGTGGTCCCGCGGAATCACGACCGCGCCAAGCGTTAGTGGACCGGCCCACGCCCCCCGCCCGACTTCGTCGATCCCCACGACGAAGTCCTTGCCGTCGTGCCACAACTCAGTTTCGTATAGAGTGCCAGGCGCTCGCCCCACGAGGGAGGGACGTAAGCGCGGAACAGTCTTGGTCACTTGCAAAGGTTATCGTTCACGGCGGTCCATGCGGACCACTCGGTTCAGTTTTCTGTCGGGTCCGCTGGATAGGTTCGATACAGGGGGATGTTTCCCGGCGCCCGCTGGACGCATCTCCGCCACATGTCTTCGATTTCGTCGGTGAACACCTCACTCGGATCGCAGCGAACTACCCACCAAGCGCCCTCCTGCATCTCCGACGCGAGCTGCTGGGAGTCCCACCCCGCGTATCCTGCGAAGATTCTCAGATCGTGTAGGAACTCAAGATTCGCAGTGAGGTCGACGGTTCCGATGCCCGAATCGGCGATTGTGTCCACAGAATCGGACGTCCCCGGCCGGGCGACCGCAATTGCTGTTTCCGGCTGTACGGGGCCTCCGATGAACACGAGCTCGGGGGCTGAAAGTCTTCCCGTTACACCCTCGATGTAGTTCTCCGCTGCGAGCTCGGTGGGTGTGTTGAGTATCACGCCAACCGTGCCATCCTCGTCGTGCGTCAATACGAATATCACGGTGCGCCAAAACGGCGGTGAAGTAATGATGGGGGTCGCCACCAGGAAACATCCTGTATACGGATCCACGGTGAAGCTCACAGCCCGTCCTCCATCGGGGAGCAGACGAAGAACGCCGTTGAGGAGAACCGAATTGAGTTCGATGGTGTTGCTGGCTGTGTCATCATGCCATTGTGCCACCAACATGCACCGCGCCGCCATTGAATTGCGCGTTTCGTGACTCGTGTGGTCCCGAGGAGATGTAGCGTCCTGGTATGGAGATGCACACGATCGAAAGTCTGCCCAAGGCAGTCCTGCACGATCACCTTGACGGAGGGATGCGACCGCAGACGGTTCTCGAGCTGGCCGACGAGACCGGGTATCGGGGCCTTCCGGCATCGAATCCTGAGGACTTGGCGTCATGGTTCCACCAGGGCGACGCCGGATCCCTTGTTACGTATCTTGCAGCATTTGATCAGACCGTTGCGGTTCTGCAGTCTGAGGTCGCGCTTTCTCGTGTGGCGTATGAAGCGGGAGTCGATCTTGCCAGGGATGGAGTCGTGTACGCTGAGATCAGATACGCGCCGTCGCTGTCCACGGCTCAAGGACTATCGCACGAGGCTGTGATCGAAGCAATGCTCGACGGATTTGACCGTGCCGCGCGGGAGTCGGAAATTGTCATCTACACGATCGCAACTGCCCTGCGTCACCGCACGGATTCTGTGGAGGTTGCTACAGCAGCAAGTCGTTACGTCGGTAGAGGGCTTGTTGCCTTCGATCTTGCAGGACCTGAGAAGGGATACCCACCCGAAGATCACCTTGAGGCGTGTCGCGTTGCCAGGAGAGCTGGACTCGGTCTCACAATCCACGCAGGAGAGAGCGAAGGACCGAACTCGATGTGGCGTGCCATTGTCCTGTGTGGTGCGCAACGTATCGGGCACGGCACGAGCATTGTGCAGGATGTCACGGTTGAAAGTGGGCGGATTGAGAGCCTTGGATCTTTTGCAAACCAGGTCCGCGACCACCGTGTACCGCTTGAGGTTGCGGTGACCTCGAGTCTTCATACGGGCTCGTGGCTTGAAGCCTCGGATCATCCCTTCGGCGCGTTGTACAGGGCGGGTTTCAACGTCTCGATCAACACAGACAATCGCCTCATGTCCGGAGTTTCGATGTCCGACGAGTATCACCTGGTGGCTGAGGTCTTCGGACTCGATGAGGACGATCTGCGAGCGGTAACGATCGCGGCTCTTGAGTCGGGTTTCGGTGACTGGGATCGTCGCAGAACTCTGATTGCCGCGATCAGAGGCTGAGCGCTATTTGCTGTGGTGAGAGGAACTACAGCACCTTGGATTCGATCCAGTCGCCAACATCGCCCATAACGTCCGCTCCCTCGCGTTCGTTGTGAATCTCGTGACGGAGCGTTGGGTAGAGGCGGCGCTCGACCCCCTCGGATTGTGCAAGCGGCGCACTTGCTGACGGTGGTACCAACGGATCCTCGGCACCGTGAATTACAAGGGTTGGTGTGGCAATGTCTCCGAGTTGGGGGGCAAGCTCTGCCTGTTCATCGAAAATGGCCTGAGCGATGCGCGCTGTGGCCTTGACCTGGACCAGCGGGTCGGCGAAATAGGCCTCTCCAACTTGAGGATCCTTCGAGAGTTGCTCGCCTCGGATACTGTTGTTGACCGCAAGAGTTGGCGCAATGCGGGAGAAGACCGCTGCAGCGACCCGCTTTACCTTTGGTACAACAGCGTCCATTGCAGGGGCTGAGAGAATGGCGACGTTAGGCTGCGGATTCGTGCCAGAGAGCAGGTAGCCGGCTGCCTGAAGGCCGCCGAGGCTGTGGCCGT
>SMXV01000067.1 GCA_004356175.1 Acidobacteriota bacterium | reverse complement strand
GTGCTCTTGTCGAAAGCCTCGAAAGAGACCCGTGTTTCCGAAATCATGACACCGGACCCCGTCTATGTCGGACCGAGCGAGACGGTCAGCGAGTGTATGAAACTGATGACAGACAACCGCTTCCGCCACCTACCGGTGATGACCGGAGACAAAGTCGTTGGACTCATCTCGATCGGAGATGTCGTGCGAGCGATCATTGAGGAACAGGCTTTCCTGATCGATCAGCTCGAGACGTATATCACGGGGTAGGAAGAAGATTTTAGCCGTCAGCGCATTAGGGAGTTTCCAGTGTCTGGTATCTACTGTCTGGTATCTAGTCAGCGGAAGAAGACTTCAGTTTTCTGTCAGCAGTCCCGCGGTTTCTGACCAGCGACCAGAACCCGCGGCTCGCCTCTCAGGCTGAAGCCGTCCTCCGACTTCTGACTGAGAACTGAAGACTTCCCGCTCGGCTCCGACCTGCGCTTCGTATTGTTGTATGCCGACATCTGACATCTGACGGCGGTTTCCCGCTACGTCCGTTTATCAAACGTTTCTTGATCGAATGGCTCGATCATGATGCATTCGCCTGGGCATTCTTCGGCCGCTTCGACGACTTCGTCGAGGATGCCCATTGGGACTCGTGCGACTCCGCGGGATCCGTCGGGCGCTTGCTCACCGTCGAAGACCAGGTCTGCACCCCAGTGCGATGTGATCTCCTTGACGACCCATACTCCGTCGTCGCGTTCCTGGAAGACATCGGGCGCGATTTCTGAGCAGATACCGTCGCCGGTACACAAGTCCTGATCGATCCACACCATCAACTCTGTATCAGCCATGTCAAACCTCGTGTGTAGCGGGCTGTTCTATAACGATAACGGCTTCTGGTACGAGACGGAACATCGTACGCTCGTTTGTGGAGGCGATTGCCGTGCTGGTGCCGGTCCCGGACTTCAAATCCGATGAGGGGACGAGAGTTCCCTGGCGGGTTCGATTCCCGTCCGCCTCCGCCAACGTCTATTGATTATTCGTCGCGACCGATGAGCGGATCTTTACTGTCGTACAGCGACGAGATCGATTCCCCATACTTTGCCATGATCGCTCGGCGCTTGAGCTTGAGAGTTGGTGTCAACATCCCGTTTTCTGGCGTGAGTTCTTCCGTCGTCGTCACGAAATTGCGGATTCGCTCGTAGCGCTTGATCGAGTTCTGTGCTCGGTCGATTTCTGCCTTGAGCTTTGTTCGTACTTGCTCGTTGTTGAGGAAGGCGCTCACGTCCGACGAGTCGATGTTCTTCTCGGCGGCCCAACTTTTCAGTTGCTCCATGTCGGGATGTATGAGCGCGACGTTGTATGGACGCTGCTCGCCGTACACCATGACCTGGGTTATGAAACCCGACAGCTGGATCTTCTCCTCAAGAGGCGAGGGAACGACGTACTTTCCGTTCTCCAGTTTGTACTGCTCCTTGATCCGTCCCCTGATGAACAGGTAGCCATCGTCGTCGATGTGCCCAAGGTCGCCTGTGCGGAATCCATGGTCCGAGGTGAACACTTCAGCGTCGGCGTCGGGCAGGTTGTAGTACCCAATCATCACGTTCGGACCGTGCACGACAATCTCACCGATTTCCTTGTCACCGGTCACATCTGTGTCGATAGTGACTGTCACTTCGGGGATAGCACGACCGACTGAACCAGGCCTGCGAGCTCCCTTGATATTGCACGTCACGATTGGGCTCGTTTCTGTGAGCCCGTATCCCTCGTAGACGATGATGCCAACCGACGAGATGAAGTCGGCGACTTCAGTAGAAATCGCGGCTCCACCGGAGAACGCGTACTTGAGCCTTCCACCGAAAGCGGCGCGTACTTTCGTGAATATGATCTTGTCGAAGAGTCCATCTTTCATGTCGACCCAACCGCTTGACTTGCCCTGTTTTTCGAGCTCGATCTTCTTCGCGGCGTTTGCCATTGCAGCGTCGAAGAGTTTCTTCGTGACACCGCCCTCGGCATCCATGCGCTTCCTCAGACCGTCGTAAATCTTGTTGAACACGGTCGGCACACTGACGAGGATTGTCGGCCGGATTTCGGGCATGTCCCGTACGAGAGTTTGTGCGCTTGTCAGACCCATTGAGCTGCCAAAGAACGTGAGCGCGTGGAGTTCGACTGTTTGGCCGAATGAGTGCGCCCATGGCAGGAATGACGCCGATCTGTCATCTTCCTCTAATGGGAAGATTTCAGATAGAGCGTTGACGTTGGACATGAAGTTGCTGTGCGACAGGCGTACGCCCTTCGGATCACCGGTCGTGCCTGATGTATAGATGAGCCCGGCCAGATCCGAACCGGACACGATCGCAAGCGGGGCTGGGCTGGCTGCACCACGGGCAAGCAGTTCGGTGTAGTCGATTGAGTCGCCCCCGGCGGGGTCGTCGATCACGACGATTGTTTGCAGGTCGGGAAGCTGGTCAGCTGCCTCGGCTACTTGCGCTCGTATGCCATCTGTTGCAGCGAATAGGACCTTCGCACCGCAATCTCGCAGAATGAACACCCAGTCCTTCTGTGTTTGTGCCTCGTACATTGGGACCCATGCCGCACCGAGGGAGTACGTTGCGTGGGCCCCAACGGCCCATTCGACGCGGTTGTCCGAGATGGCCGCGACACGGTCACCATGGGACACGCCAAGTGAGGCAAGTCCGCCGCGAGCATCGGCGACCATCCGACCGAACTCCTTGTACGTCGTCCAGCGCCACTCGCCAGACTCATCTCGTTGACCAAACAGAGAGTTGTCTGGGTATTTTGCAACGCTGTTTGTAAGTAGATCGACGAGGGTCGACGCTTGGTCTGTCATCAGTGTCCTTTCGGTGCCGGATATAGACAATAGGCTTGTGCGTGCTTGCTTGCTTCGGTTCAGCCGTGCGAAAGGTGGTGCGTGATTTACACTGTCGGCATGGCCAGCAACGAAGCACTCGGGAAATCGATCAGAGATGCGCGTCTTGACAAGGGAATGTCCCTCGGACAGTTGGCATCTGCAGTTGGTAGATCGAGCTCGTCTGTTCGACGGTGGGAGCGCGGAGAGGTGTCACCTGGTGCAGGTTCGATGACGAAACTTGTGGCGATTCTTGAACTTGACCGCGAGGTGTTCGACGCGAAACCCGCTGAGACCGTATCAGAGTTGAACAACCAAGACGCTGATGCGGAAGCATCGGACAAGCGTGTCGCGACGTTTGAACAACCGGCGATTCCTCAGGCACCAACCGAGCCTTCGTCTGATGAGCTGACCGGCGAGGTTCCGAAGGTTGCCAGAGGTGGGCTGCTATCAGATGTCTGGTCGGTCCTCGGTTTCGGCAAGAGGAGCTGGATCGGTTGGATCAGGGGGTTGTTGACATTTGTTGCCCTCACGCTGATGGCGTTTGTCCTGATCTGGGCCGTCGGGGAACTTGTCTCGGCACTCGACGAAGTTCGCAACTCAGTCGATGTCGGAACGGGCTCGGGCTAACCGGCTACATCATTCGACCTGGCTGTTATGCGGAGCGATCAGCAGTGTCGCTGAGAAGACCGAGGTCAGCTTCCTCAACCGGTGGCCGTGCGAGGATGTAGGCGAGCCACACCACCATCGCTCCTGCAAGGATCCCCACCGCTGCGGTGAGCCAGACCATCTCGGCAACGCCGAGGGAAACGGTGCCATTATCGATGCTTCCGAAGACGATTGTGCCAAGAGGGAACGCGGCCATCGCGACAACGGGTGCGACGACCATGCCGACAACGGCGACCAGCGCGAACGCCGCGGACGTTGCTTCGGGATCAATAACTCGCGTCACCGCTCGGGTACCAGCGGCAAGCACAAACCCTCCGAACGAAGCGGCCAGAATGACCGCGATCCATAGGGCAGAAGCTGCGGGCGTAAACACGGGCACAATGCCGGTGCTGTCGAGTGTTGCTCCTACAGAAGGGATACCGCCGGTGGCGCTGACATACAACATGAGAGCCAGCGCCAGAATCAGGCCGGAAGATGCGCCGATTCCGAGTGCCATACCGTTACTGCGTTTCATTATCCGAGTGTACCCAGATCGTGCAGCGACGACGTGGCGATGCGCTACCTGCCGCAGACCTCAGGTGCGTAGATGCCAATGACGCGGTCGTCGTCAGACGTGCCGGCAACGGGTCCCCACAGAAGAAGGTTGCCGGACGTCGCTCCGCTCACGTTGTAGATAGTTCCGAGCTGGGGATCTTCCACAAAGGTCACACGCTGGTCCTTGTAGATCTCGTTGAGTTCCGCGACCGTCGCACCGACGGTCAGGCCGCTGAGTGTTTCGAGAGCTGAGGCGACGTGGCCAGCGTCACCGAAGTTGAGGTCATGGCGGTAGCCGTTGTATGTCTCCTGACCGCCCGGTTTGGTCACGATTGCCGCGTAGTAGCCGAACGTTACGATCCGTTCGAATTCGCCAACACACACACCGAATGCGCCTGTCGAAATTCGCCACCCGGTGTCGTCGGTCGGGTCGCCGAAGGAGGCCACGAAACTGCCGATCGCCTCATCAGCTGGCATGCCAAAGACAATGTCCTTTATGTCATTGTCGTTGATCCGCATCCCGTTTGTGATCATCTTCTGTTTTTCGACAGGTATCGGTGCGCCAACAGGAGGGTATGGGTTGAGGTCGGGCAGGGTTGTCGTCGGGCCAGGTTCGCTCGTTGTTGTTGAGCTACCGTCAGCCGTGGTTGTCGTTGCGGAGGGGTCGGTGGTTGTTGTTGTGCCCACAGCGGTTCCCGAATCGTCGGAGCCGAGCAGCTGAAACACCGCAACAGAGAGCGCAACGAGTAGCAGGCCGATGATGAGGCCAGTGAGCAGAGGTGAACTCGGTGGCTGGGCAGGCGGCGTCGTCGCAGGTTCAAGTGGCGGGAGTGGATCGTCGCCCGAGATGTTGGTCAGGTCTGCATATGGATCCGTAAAACCGGGCGGATTTGAATGTGGGTCCTGTGGTGTTGTCACACGGCTCCTGACACTGGCTGTTCGTAGTGTAAGGCTTACCGGCTTGGAGGCGTGAACCCTCCTGCCTCGCTCCCTTCCACGGGAAGGCTCCCACCGTACGCTTCAAGGAGGACTTCATCGAACCCGGCGGTGGCAACCAGAATCGACTGGTCGGTCTTTGATCGAGTGAGACGTACAGGAATGGTGAGGCGCTTGATGTCTCTGAGGTCGAGATCGCGCATTCCCCACGCGAGGATTACGGCGTCTGCGAGGCTGAGCGTGTCGTCAAATGTGAACGCACCTGCCACGCTCGCGACCTGGGCTGTGAGCTCTGTCGGCGAACCGAACGACTTCAACCGACTGAATAGGTCGAGAATCACGTCCTGTTGATGCTGGTTGCGCGCGAGGTCGCCAGCGCCGGGCACGCTCTTCCATGTCCCATTGATTTTCTGCTGCGGGTGACGTGACCGGACCCACGCAAGGGCCAGAGCACCTGAAGCGTTCGTGCAGCCCGCGGCTATGGATAACTTGGCTTTGCGGTCGATGGTTGGGTAGTCAACGCAGATCTCGATCCCTCCGACAGAGTCGATGACGTCTTCGAAACCGTCGAAATCGAAGATGGCAAAATGGTCGACCTCGATGCCCGTGAACTGTCCAACGGTGTACGACAGCAGACTCGGCCCGTTGATGTCCTTGGATTTACAGCCGCGAATGAGCGCATTGATTCGGCTGTTGCGGCCGTTGCAGGCGTTGGTGACGTAGAGATCCCGCGGCAATGAGACCATGAAGGGTTCAGCGCCGTTCGTGGGCCGCACGAGGAAGAGGATCACGTCCGCCGCACCTGACATCTTGTCCTGGCCTATGAGCAGGAACGTTTCGTACGCTTCTGTCGGTGCGATAACCTCTGGTACGGGCGCTGGAGGGACTTCATCTGCAACAAGTTCCACATCGTCCTCGCTCAGCTCCGAAGTCGTCGGTTCGTCAGTGGCAATTGCGAATGTGTCGAACGTCTCTGTATCGACCTGATTCCACGAATACCAGAGTTGGAGTCCTGTGTAGGCGGCAAAGGTGCCAAGAAGGAGCACCATCGCGGCAACGGCATGGACAAGTGAGCGACGCCACCACACGGGAGCGAGCCGATGGGCGCCGTCTGATCGGTTCCTCACATACCCGAGAACAGGGGCGCCGCATGCCTCAAGTTCAAGGACCGTTGCCGCAACCGCCTCGGGGTCGGCCGAATCTGAGATGACGAGGATTGACCCGTCTGCGTGGGTGCCCAGTAGGGTGGTTGCCGTGGACAGTTCAACAGGTGCCACATCAATGAGGACGAGGTCAGCTCTCTCCGCAACGGTCTCGATCGCCTCTGCGACGAGAGTGCCGCCAAGGTCATTGGCGCTGTGCAGTCCGTCCCCCGAGGGCAACATTGGAAATTGAGCGTCATCGCTTACCATCCACATCCGCGCCGCTTGGGACAGCGTTGATGTTCCGTTCGCGATGTCTGAGAGTCCTGGCGATGACCCAGTCGACAGGTATTGGCTGAGGCCGCTCGATGTGGAGTCAGCATCGATGAGCATCGATCGCCTGCCAGCGTTTGTAGCAGCGATTGCCATGTTGAGTGCAACGGTCGATGCTCCTTGACCGGAACTGGGTGAGACAACCAGGAGGACTCTTCCGGTTGTCCTGCCCTCGATCTCTCTGAGCAGCCCCGTGTAGCGGTCGAGGGCGTCGGTATCAGCGATTGCCGCAGCGGGGCCCGATCCATCCATCGGAATCGAGCCGAGCAGGGTGAGGTCTTCAAGTGATGATTCGAGACTTGGCCCGGAGACAAGGCGCATCGCGATCCACCACACGAGTCCTGCAACCACCCCGGCAACGACGGCGGACAGGACGATTCCACGGTTCGAAGGCCACACGGTTGCGCCGATGAGGAACGCGACGATCGCTGCCGCGCCCGACAGAATGTTGGCGAGCGAAAAGACGCGTCTATGGAGGGGAGGGTTCGATTGTTCGTGTGGTGTGTTATTCACGGCACCCCCTTGGCTGCACACGTTGCACTCGCATCATAGGTCGGTTCCCTGTCAGGTGGATGAAGGACAGGAGTCCGGAGAATAGATGCCCTGGACAGTACCAGAGGATTCTGTACTGGTAACAGGCCCCCACAGCAGGACCTCAGAGTTCTCCAGGAGCCGGAATATGTCCTCGCCGCTGAGAAGCTCGAACGTCACCGTGTAAAACGTATACGTCGCCTGGAGTGTTTCGACGCTGTCGCCAACCTTCAAACCACTAAGCGTCTCAAATTCTGGACCGGAGCCATCTCGACCGACATCCTCTACACGGTACGCGACGAACGTGGCGTCATCGGCGAAACCGTCGAAGTAGACGGTCAATGATCCCCAGCCGAGCCAGTACCGCTCTGTCCCTGCGCAGGTGCTCGACTCAAGCCCGGCCTCCTGAGCCGGTCCGAGGCTTGCCGCGAGGGAACCGGCGCTCTGTGCAAGGCTCGAACCGAGAGAGATGGGGCCAATACCAGATGAGGTGAGGGTGAGGTCTGCGGTTGCTACGGGGTCGCCCGCTGCGTCCCAGTCGCTTGCCTTCGGAAACGCTGGAAGAGGCAGTGTGGTTGGCGTGGTTGTTGTCGATGGCGCCGTCGTGACAACAACATCAGAAATGGTTGTGGTGGTCAGGACTGTTGGTGTCGTTGTGTCAAGGGCAGCAACCGTCGTTGATGGTGTCGAATCACTCCTGAGGAACACAACACCCCACAGCGCCGTTGCTGCAACGAGCAGAGCAATGGGGATCAGCCATTTGGACTTGTTCTGCATCGGTTCCGGCGGAAGTGTCCAGTCGTCGAATCCGAATTCACCCGTGTCGTCCGCAGAGAGGGCGCCAGGCGGTGGCGGCATTGGGGCTGGTGGTGGAACCACCTCAGAGACCTGAGCACTTGCGCCAACTGCGGGTGCGGTTCCGATGGTGATGTCGATCCACGGCTTTTGGCAATTTGGACACAGTGTTTCGTCCGCCGGGCGGCTGGTGCCACAGTGGATGCAAACGGGGAGTTCTGAGGAGGTGTCAGTCATGCCGGCAGGGTAAGGCTGAACCCTATATAGAGAGAGCACATCGCGTCGTGCGTTTAGCGGTCAATGGTTCCGACAGCGGCGAAGGCTGCAAGCGTGAGATACGCCGACCCGGCTGTGATACGGGTTGTACGGGCAGCGCCTTGGCGTCTCTCGAATACCTGAGAGAGTCTTCCCCCTGCGACGGCGTAGACCGAGTCCGAGATGAGCCCGATTGTCACGAGTGTCATTCCGAGCAGAAAGGTCTGTAGGGCTGGTCTCAGTGATGACTGGTCAACGAACTGGGGCAGGAACGCAAGAAAGAAGATTGCGACTTTCGGGTTGAGGATGTTGACGAGCATGCCTTGGAAGAAGATTCGCCTGAGTGACCTCGGCTCTATCTGGGGCGTTGTGAACACACTGTCGTCCGTCCTGATCGTGCGGTAGCCGATCCACGCGAGGTAGATAACTCCGAGCCATTGCAGTGTTGTGTACGCGGCGGCTGAGCTGGCGAGAACCAGGCTGAGGCCTGCCACTGCCGCGACCACATGGAAGACGGACCCGAGGTTCACGCCGAGGGCAGATGCCAGACCGGCAGCTCGGCCCTGGCTGACGATGCGCGTGAGTTTGTAGATTACTGCGGGACCTGGCATGACAACCAATACAAGTGACGCGAGGGCGACGATCGCGAAGGTCTGAACATCCGGCGTTGTTGGATGCTACCGCCGCAATAAGAGGGTGATATACCGCGTTGCATGCGAGTATTGGCTCATCAGAGGAGAGACATGCCCGACGACAACGTATCGACCGAACGCGACTGGGTTGTTCCCGCAGTCCTGGTCGGCGTCGTGGCGGCGCTCGCCATCGTCGTGGCTGTCGGGTTCGCATACACCGCACAGCGCGCTGCTGACGATTCTGTGGTCGGCCAGTTGGAGCGGTGGACTTCTTGTCTACGTTCCGAAGGAGTCAATGTGCCACTCGTTGAGTCCTTGCGCGACGGAGGCATTCGGATAACGATTGACGGCTCTCTGCTCGAGGAGGGATTCGACTTCGAGTCGGTTCGTCCCGCTCTCGAAGCATGTGAGTCTGACGCACCCGACGCAGTGAAACGGGTGACATCCTTTCTCGACTACGTGCCTTTTCTGCCTTTCGGCAGGTAGCAAACCGGTTCAGGTTCTAACGAGAATCGTTGGCATGCGGGTAGATACTCAAAGCCCTTACCTTGTCATTGTGAAGAAACTGGTTCACAAATGACGGTGGCTGTGTGATATTGAGGTGCATGCCCCGGACAGGTGGACGCGGACCTTCAGGAGACCGAACGGTGTCTGCCTGTGACTGTGACCGCTGATTGGTTGGAGGAAGACCTATGACGGCAAATTCGAAGCCTCGCCAGTCCATTGTCAACAAGGCCGTTCGGGAGCGTGAAGAGGCCAAGGAACGCATGGTCCGTGACACCTTATCCAGGTCGGCAAAGAGCCGTGAACGTTCCAAGCTCACCGATGATCGCGGCAGACTCACCACAGATCTCGTAAGCCAGTACCTCACATCGATAGGTGAGTTCGAGTTGCTGACGGCCGAGAACGAGGTCGACTACGCCCAGAAGATTGAGGCAGGCCAAGCTGCCGAGGAACGTCTTCGTACCGCGAACTTCAAGACGAAGAGCGAACAGATTCTGTTGAAGCGTCAGGTTCGCCGTGGCGCAGAAGCCAAGGATGCGTTCCTCACAGCCAACCTTCGCCTGGTCGTCGCGAATGCACGGAGGTATGCGAACACATCCGGCATCGATTTCCTTGACCTCATCCAGGAGGGCAACCTTGGTTTGATTCGTGCCGTGGAAAAGTTTGACTGGCGCAAGGGTTTCAAG